>CAUTRX010000084.1:0-5434 GCA_963540775.1 uncultured Treponema sp.
CGATTTTTTTACCCTGTCGGAATACAGCCACATTTTGCCGCTGTGGTAGGGCGACACCAACGATTTGAACCGCCCCTTTTTGCCGCCGTACACCATCGCTGCGAAAATACCTTTTTCGGGGCTTAACGCAAGGGCAAGGCGGCTGCTTTCGCCCGCGTTTTTTACCGAAAGAATAAGGGCCTCGACGGCGGAATTGCGGTTCATGGCCATAGTATAGCATAAAAGAAAAGCGGTTGCCCAGCCCCCGTATGAGGCTGCCGGCGGCCGGGATATGCGACTATCCGTATTCTTGCATAAGTGCTCAAGACGTGATACTATAACCGGAAACTATTAAAGATGAGGAATACATGATTAAAAAAATAGTGCGCGTTTTATGCGCCCCTGTCGTAGTTTATATGTGTGTGTGCCTTGCTTCGTGCAAAACCGTGCCTACAAGCGTACCCGAAGAAATAACCGAAGCCGAATTGTTTCAGCTCGGACAAAGCGCTATGGACAACAGCAATTACAAAGCCGCCGAGTTTTACTACGGAAAAGTAATAGAGCTGTACGGATCGAACATTGCCGCATCGGTAGCGGCCGAATACGAGCTTGCCCACATACAGGTTAAGCGCAAAAACTATAAGGCGGCGGAACCCGCTCTTGCGCGCATCATATCCTACTACGACGACCTGCAAACCGCCGCGATGTTACCGCCCGCATACAAAAAGCTGGCGCTCATCGACTTGGAAAAATGTCGCTCACGGCATGAAAAAGCAAAGAAACCGCTGCGTTTTTTTGCCTAAAGCAGGCGGACGGAAAAGAGTGCGGCTCGGGTATGAATACCCCCGCTATCTTTTTCCCGCTTTTCCGTCGGGAATAATGATACAGTCTATCGTGATGTCTTTTTTTTGAGCGGTTTCTTCAACCAGCTGCTTTGAAATATTGCGCCGGCCACGCGGTGAAGAATGCGGTTCGGCATCCCCGATTAATATGATTTTGCGCTGAGCCGCGGGATCCCATTTGTAAAATTTGAGCGACGCATACAAAGCTTCATAGACCGCTTCGGGGGTATCTCCCCCTATACGGGAATTGGGCGGTATGTGCATTTCGTTCAATTTTTCAAAAAACATTTCATTGCTTTGAAAACCGTGCAGCTGGACGGGAAGCCCGCGGTAGCGGAAATTGTCCGTGTAGTCGCGGTAAAATAAAAGTCCCAAGCGTACAGGTTCTCTGCCTTCCAGTTCCGCCGTCAACGCGGGCACCAGTTCTTTTTGCAGTGTTGCAATGTCGTCCCACATACTGCCTGTCGCATCGATAGCGAACACAACATCGGCGGGGAGGTGTGTGTCCAACTTGCGTATCGATTTGAGTACGTCGTCGACGATACTTGCAGGCCCGCGTGAATAGGTAACAATACCGCTTGCAATATCGTTAAAGGCCGCTGCCGCATAGGGGCTGTATTCATCGGTTAAAATTTCGGGTTCGCGTTTTTCTTCTTCCAAAAGCGACAATCCCGCTTTACGCTCTTCGATAAAATCAAACATAAAGGGGTTGTCCGCGTATGCACCGCTGTAATCGCCGTAAGCTTTTTCAAAAGTGCGGATATTTATAAAAGTTCCCACTTTTACTTTTATTTCCCCGTGCCTTGTCCACGGGTATCCGTATTGCAGTTTTTTCGGAATGTATAAGTGGAATACTCGGCCGAGCTGTTCGTCCCGTTCGAGTGACGAATCGATGATACTGTTGCGGCTTACATCGGATTCCAAAAAATCGCCGTTTAAGATTCGCAATTCGTTTCCGTTTACGGGGTTGAATTCGGGGGCGCGGAATGCGTAATTGGTGGCTTTTCCTTCGGGGTCTTTGGTCGTTTCGGTTAAAAGTATGGAAGCCGTACCTTTTTTGTGCCTGATATATAAGTGCCAGCCGCCTTCGTCTTTTTCCAAGCGTATGTCGGAAATGCCGACTTTTAAAAAAGGATTATTGGACTGTTCCGCTTGCGCGAAAAGGTGCAAAGAGGATAAACAAAAGAGAAAAAAAAATGTAAAAAAATGTACACTGCGGCGCATACTCTCATTATCGGCAAAAAGACGAATATGTGTATAAGATGAGTGGATTTTTTTTCGGAAACTGTGGTATACTGTGTTCAATTGTGATGGCTGAAAACAACTCCGTACAGGAAGGATTTACCCGGGTTCCTCTTGAGGAGTTTTACGACGAAGACGAAATATCCCGGACACAGGAAGAAACTTCCACCAACATTATCGTACTTACATCGGCGGAACAGGACTTGGTCAATTCCGTTTTTGAACGGTTACGAACCATATCTCCCGAAACGCTGGTGGTGCTGGCGGACAGGCTTGCCGATCTTGAAAAATTGACTTTAAATATTGCGCACTTTCCCTCGCTGAAACAAACGCAGGAACAGGGGGCAGCCGTGCGTACCATGCATACCCTTGTCGAAGCGCTGCTGGTTAAACGCGAGGGAGACCGTATGCTGCATTTACCGTCGAAGGCGATTCTCGGCCGCGGATTTGCCGTTGCCAAATTTCATACCTTTTCGGCTATGGAAAAAATCGCTTCGTCCTCCGACTTTGCCCCCGAACTTTTAAAACGGCTTCGCCGCTGTTGCTTGGATATTTTGTTTACGATTATGGCCGAAGATGTCTATTTAAACCTTTTGGACAACGACACTATCGGTACCGACATCCGGCAAAATATTGCCCGCGAACTTATTATGCTGTGGGAGCACCGTAGCGACGAAAAAGTTATAAAAATGGCACCCGTTTTGGATGCGGTGTGGAATGCGCGGCGCGGTCTTACCCCCGCCTTCGGTACTATGGTCGGCACAAGCGAACTTTTGCTTTTAACCATGGCGATGGATGACCAGTGGTGCCGTTTTATTTCCGTGCGCATGGGGAACGAAGATGCGGCTATGGCTATGGAAGAATTTTTATTCGGCATTTCGTGGGAAGAAATTCAAAAAGTGAAAAAAAACATCAGCGAAAAAAAAGTGAGCGCCGTTGATGGTAAAGAGGCCGCCCACATTTTAGGACGCCCGGCCGACGCTTTTAAACCGAAAACCGACGAGTTTGAGCCGCGCGACTTTTACCAGCTGTACTCGGTACGCCGCGATAACGCGCGTGCGCGATTGCGCCTCAATTTGCCCGGCCCGCACTATACGCTCGAAGATCATTATATGCGCTTTATATTGGAGAGCAACAAAGCTCAAGAAAACAATGGCTGAATGCCGCAATTAAAGAGAGCGCACGCATCTGTCCATATACACTTTTGAATTTGCCGGCACCGATTCGGTTATAAAGGCGTTGCCGCCGATAACCGAATTCGCACCGATACGCGTTTGGCCGCCCAAAATCGTGGCGCCGGCGTAGATTGTTACATTGTCCTCTACAAGCGGGTGGCGGCGTACATTTTTTAATTGTTGACCGCCGCGCGTGGAAAGCGCACCGAGCGTGACTCCCTGATAGATTTTTACCCCCCGCCCGATAACGGCGGTTTCTCCGATGACAATACCCGTTCCGTGGTCGATACAAAAGTACTCCCCGATGTCGGCACCCGGATTTATGTCAATTCCCGTTTTACCGTGGGCGTATTCGCTCATAAAGCGGGGAATGTAGGGGACAGCGGCTTTGTATAATTCGTGTGCAAGCCGGTGTATGTATACGGCAAAAAAGCCCGGATAGGTTAAAATCACTTCATCCATACTGTATGCGGCAGGGTCTCCGTCAAAAGCCGCTTGCGCATCCAACAGCAATTGTGCGCGAATCTTTTCAAGCGACGCGAAAAAATCCGTACAGATTTTTTCGGCATCCGTACCGCTTTTTCCGCAGCTTTGTAGCGAAATTTCCAACTGGGTTTTCAGTGCTGTTTGCAGCTGTGCGATCGGAACCGTTTCTGCGGGAAAGTGCTGCGGGAATAATACCGCTTTGAGACCGCGTACAACGCGGGTGGTAATCTTTCTGTCGGGAAATATCATAGTAGCCTCGATGTTATCCTCGGTTACGGACTTTCGAATAAGCCGGCGGATAAATATTTTGTGCCGCCGTCGGGAAAAAGAACCGTAATAACTTTATCGGTATTTTCCGTTTTGCGGGCAAGCGTTACGGCGGCATAGAGGGCGGCTCCCGAAGAAATTCCTGCCAAAATACCTTCGGTTTTTGCAAGAAGGCGTGTATATTCCGCCGCCTGTTCATCGCTTACGGCAATGATAGCGTCGCACACCGCGCCGTCAAAATTGCGGGGCACAAAACCCGCTCCGATTCCCTGAATGCCGTGTGCACCTTTTGTGCCGCCGGACAACACGGCCGAAGAGGCCGGTTCGACAGCGTAGACGGTCAGTGAAGCTTTTTTTGACTTTAAGTATTTTCCCGTGCCGCTTAAAGTGCCGCCGGTACCGACTCCGGCAACAAAGATATCGACCGTACCGTCCGTATCTTCCCAGATTTCGGGACCGGTGGTTTCAAAATGGGCAAGCGGATTTGCAGGATTTTCGAATTGAGCGGGCATAAAAGAAGACGGCGTTTGATTAACCAATTCGGCCGCCTTGTCTATGGCGCCGGCCATGCCCTCGTCGGCTCCGGTGAGCACAATGTGCGCCCCGTATGCCGCAAGAAGACGGCGGCGTTCGAGGCTCATGTTTTCGGGCATAGTTAAAATCAGCTTATAGCCTTTTAAGGCGGCAAAGGCGGCAAGGCCGATACCCGTGTTGCCGCTGGTCGGCTCGATAATGACGCTGCCCGGCCGGAGGGCGCCGCTTTTTTCGGCTTCGTTCAGCATGTACAGCGCCGCCCGGTCTTTCACACTGCCGCTCGGATTAAGGTATTCCAGCTTGGCGTATATCGGCGCGCAAAGGCCGATTTGTTCCCGTATACGGTGCAGTTCGACAAGGGGCGTGTGCCCCGTTACGGAACAAATGTTTTGGTGAATGTTCATCCGTTTTCTCCCGTACGGCGACTATATCACGGTGCATAAAAAAAAACAATGTAAAACCGCCGCGTCTAGCCGGTTTTGGGAAAAAGGCTCATTTTGCGCAATCCGCCCTTTCACTAAACCGATTTGCGTGTTATACTGCATATTGTGGTCGGTAAGGAGGAAACCGTAGCACAATTGCAAAGGTATAATTTACACCCGGGGAAAACTGTCTGAGTGTCTAGGGGCTCGGTAAATACGGCCTTCAAACGCTACACTTTTCAATACACACCTCCATACCCGATTTTTACACAGTACGCTTTAGACCGATTTCCGCATCTTCGAAGGAGTTCCTGCGGAAAATGTTCTTATTTCGCGAGTGAAGCTTCAAATATATATGGAGAAATACAATAATTAAAGGAGTTTTCGGTATGGAACAAACGGCAAAGCGTTTTTCGATGAGGGACAAACTGTTGATTATTTTCGGCTGTTTGATTTTTGCTGCAGGCTTTACGCTGGCCTTTTTGGG
>CAUTRX010000085.1:0-5419 GCA_963540775.1 uncultured Treponema sp.
AGGTGCATATTCCATGCTGAATTATAAACTGTGGCCCGATATAGCCGCTATTACAAAAGACTCTCCCGTATCGTGGTACAAAACGGCCTCACGTGAAAGCCAAGTCGAATCGGATATGCGACTGGACATTCAATATATACACGAGCTGTGGGAGGCGGTACATCTTTTGCCGAAAGCGGAACGGCAGCCGGTTGAAAAACTTTTGGGTGAATATATCGTTTTGCAAAACTGCATTTGGGCAATCCGGCTTGCCGTATACTACGGTATGGACAAAGATGAAATTATAAGCCGCTTGGCTTCGGAAAAAGACGAGGCCGACAAAGACGATCGCCTTGCAGGAGAAGCGGTGCGCATTTTGGATAAGGCCGTGGACACGTGGCAGGACTGGGCGGATTGGAAATACGTACAGCTTATCAATCCGGGTGAAGAAGGAGCGGTGTGGGCATTGGATCCGCGCCATATCCAACAAGCCGCCTCGGTGTATTTGAACCGCAGAGCGCTTAATTCGTTCCATCGCTGCCCGTTTACGGCAAACGTTTTGGTTACCTGGTTTAAAATAAAAGAATACGAACTGAACTGTATACGCACTGCCGCAGAAGGAATGCGTTTAAACACGGAAGTTCCCGTAAACCGATAAATTATAGCGGACACGAGCGGTACGGCGCTCGGGAGGATGTATGGCAAAGACAACGGCAATGCGGCTTCTTGAGTTGATGGTTCTTAAAGAGGATATAAGCCGCGTTATTGAGTATTTGGGAAAAAACGGAAATTTCGAATTCCAATCGGGAGATTCAGACCATCAAAACCCGATGCAAAACAAATCTCAAGAACTCTTTGAAAAACTGCAAACATTCCGCGCATATCTTAATATAGAAGAACCCGAAGGTTACGACAGCTCCTCGCATTTACCCGAACAAGCGGATATAGACGCGGCGATACGTATAAGCGCCGCAATTGAAGATTTACGCACCCGCGAATTGGCGGTTTCGGAAGCGAAAAAGCGCGTTGACGATGCATATAAAGAAGCGCTTGCATTCTCCAACTTAAAAGTTCCGTATGCCGAATTGGAACATTTATCTTTTTTGTCGCTGCGCATCGGAAAAATAGCCCCCGATGCATTGGACGACCTTGTGTTCAATGTCGGGCAGCGTGCAGTCATCATGCCCTTAGGCGAAGACAAAACCCGCATTCTTGCAGCTTCTTCAAAAAAAGGCCGCTTTGCCCTCGATTCCGAATTGCGGAAACACGGTTTTGTCGCCCTCGAAATTCCTAAGGATTTTAAAGGTATTCCCGACGACGTGCTCGCGGGGATGAAGGTGCAAGCCGAAGAAGAGCAAACAAAGCTGAATCTTTTAGTACAGGAACGCAGAAGTTACGCGGAAACGCACAAACACGAAATCATCAGACTTTTGCGCTGTTTTTCCATAGGCTCGCAAGTGCAAACCGTGCAATCCAAACTTGAAGCGACACAGCTTGTCTACCGGATTACCGGCTGGATTCCGGCGCCGTTTTCCGCCTCGATAATGAAGGATTTGGATAACTTAACGGAAGGGCGCATTGCACTGCGCCAATACGAACCGTCCGAAGTGCCGTCGGTAAAATCGGGACGCGAAAAAGTGCCCGTAAAATTAACCCACGGTAAATTAGTCGGCAACTTCGAACGGCTCATATTCAGTTACGGCGCGCCCCTTTACGGTACCGTAGACCCCACCCCCTTTGTTGCCTTTTTCTTTACACTTTTATTCGGCATTATGTTCGGAGACGCAGGGCAGGGCTTGGTATTTATCCTCATCGGTATATTGATGCACAAACGGATTATAAAAAAGTTCCCCGTTTCGCCGCAATTTGCACCGATGTTTATCGCCATAGGCTGCAGCAGCACGGTGATGGGTATTTTAACCGGCGAGTTTTTTGCAAACGGTAAAATTCTTATTCCCGTCAGTCGTTTTTTAACCGGTCTTTTCGGTGAGCCGCACGACCATATTCTGCACCTGATGCCTTCGGGAAATGCAATCGGAAAATTATTTATATTTTTTCTGTTTACCGTCGGCGTCGGCTTTATTATCAATTCAATAGGCTTGATTATCAACATTACCAATCACTTTTTGCTGGGCAACCGCTCAAAGGCCCTGTTCGGAAAAACCGGCTTATCGGGCGCCCTCTTTTTTTGGTACGTGGTATTCATGGCGGTACGAATCGGAGCTTTCGGAAGCTCTCCGCGGATTTACGACTGGATTGCAATCGGCATAACTCTTTTCGGTGTCTTTTTCGCCCATCCCTTAGGCGCTTTGATTGACGGACACCGCCCGATTTTTCCCAACGGTATCGGAAGCGCCTTTATCGAAGGTGTGGTCGAAATCCTCGAAGTCGTATCGAGCTATTTATCCAATTCGGTCAGTTTTTTGCGTGTCGGCGCATTCGCCCTTGCTCACGCGGTTTTGGGCTTTATTATCTTTACAATGACCGAACTTATCGGCGGCGCCGGCGGGCTTTTTGTGCAAATACTGGGCAACGTGGTGGTTATTGTTCTTGAAGGTATGATTGTCGCCATTCAGGTTATCCGCCTGCAGTATTATGAGTTCTTTTCCAAATTTTTTACGGAAACCGGAAGGGAGTTTTCACCGTTCCGATTTAAATATAAATAAACAAGATAGGAGTATCGTATGAATCGAAAATCAATCGCGATCGCAGGCATTATGCTTTTAACTGCGGCTTCGGTCTTTGCACAAGGCAAAGCCGATGTGAGCGCCATTGTCGGAACGGCGAAATACATCGCCGCCGCCTTGGCAGTAGGGTTTGCCTGTATTGCAGGCGGTATGGCCGTAGGTAAAATCGGAGCGGCCGCTATGGGCGCTATGAGCGAAAATGCCGAACTTTCCGGAAAAGCCCTGCCTTTCGTCGGTTTGGCCGAAGGTATTTGTTTGTGGGGCTTCCTCGTAGCACTGCTTATTATTATCTTATAAGATTGTGAAATACTTTGTAATCGGTGAGCGTGAACTGGTGCTTGCCTTTGCCTTCGTCGGAGTACAGGGCAGCAGCGCCGGAACACGTGATGAAGCATTGGATTCTTTTTACCGCGTTACGGGACGGGGAAGCGCTCTTACGGGCGCACCGTCCTCCGAAGAGCGTCCTAAGGTTCTTATTCTCACCGAACAGGTTGCGGACATGCTTGCCGATGAAGTTATCGACTGGCAAATGCGGGGGGATTATCCTCTTATTGTGGAGATACCGGGCATTCAAGGACACTTGGCGGGACGCAAAACCATGACCGACGCCATCCGCGAAGCAATCGGTATTCATGTGTAAAACAGGTAGGATGTGTTATGGAAGAACTCCGTTCAACCGAAATCCTCGACAAAGAAATACTTGAGGACACCCGAAAAAAAGCGGAACGCATTTTGGCAAATTCGGAAACCGAATGCGAAAAAATATTGGCAAATGTTCAAAAGCGTGTTGAAAGCGTACAAAAAGAAAAACAGGCTTTTTACGATGCGAAAATCGCGGCTGTCGAAAAAGATATGAAAGCGGCTTTGCCGCTGGAAAAACAGCGCTATCGCGTATCTTTTGAACAGGAAGCCGTTACGTCGTCCATCGCCGCTTTTTTGGAAAAACTGCCGGAGTCAAAAAAAGCCGATTTAATCGGCGCGCTTTTAAAACGTTACGCTTCGGCATTAAAGGGGCAAAAACTGCATATACAAGTATGCGGTTTTCAGCCCGACGCCATGAAAAAAACGGCTGAAAAAACCTTGAGCGGTATTACCGTAAGTTCCTGCACCCGAATGAGCGCCGAAACGGCGAGCTTTTTAACCGCCGAATACGGAAATGCCGAAGGAATGCTGATAGAAACGGAAGATAAAACAAAAAAATGCCGTGTTACCATCGGCGAACTGACAGCTGAAATATGCGATACACACAGCTATGAGCTTGCGAATACGCTTTTCGGCGGGAGATTGCCTGAATGATTGAAGGAAAAATAACCCGTATTTCGGGACCAATAGTATATGCGGAAGGCTTGGACGGTTGCGGCTTGTACGACGTGGTAGATGTCGGAGAAGCAAAATTAATAGGTGAAATTATCCGCTTAAAGCAGGGGAACGCAACCATTCAAGTATACGAAGACGATACCGGTATGCATATAGGTGAAAAAGTCGTATCAAACCGGCGCCCCTTATCGGTACGGCTCGGACCGGGACTCGTCGGCACCATCTACGACGGCATTCAGCGGCCGCTAAAAAACATGTATGACGATGCGGGCGCCTTTTTGCTCCCCGGTTTGCGTACCGAACCGCTTGACTGCAAAAAAAAGTGGAATTTTACCCCATTTTTGGAAACCGGCGCCCCCATTGCCCCCGGCCTTATAGTGGGCGAAGTGCCCGAAACTTCATCGGTAAAGCATAAAATTATGGTTCCCCCGTATATACGCGGACGTTCTCTTGCCAAAATTGCCGAAGCCGGTATGTACACGATTGAAGACGTTATAGCCGAAACCGATTTGGGCGAACAAATCGCCTTGGCACAGTATTGGCCGGTGCGAAAGCCCCGCCCCTATACACAAAAAATGACCGTCAGCCAGCCCCTTGTTACCGGACAGCGCGTTATAGACGTGTTTTTCCCTCTTTCCAAGGGCGGAACGGCAGCCATTCCCGGCGGGTTCGGAACCGGTAAAACGATGACCCAGCACGCGGTTGCCAAATGGTGCGATGCCGACTTAATCGTCTACATCGGCTGCGGCGAGCGCGGCAACGAAATGACCGACGTTTTAACGGAATTTCCCTCGCTTATAGACCCGAGAACCGGCCGTTCTCTTATGGAACGCACGATTCTTATCGCAAACACATCGAACATGCCGGTTGCCGCGCGCGAAGTTTCGCTGTATTCGGGCATAACCTTAGCCGAATATTACCGCGACATGGGCATGGCCGTCGCCATTATGGCCGACTCCACCAGCCGCTGGGCGGAAGCTTTACGCGAACTGTCCGGCCGTATGGAAGAAATGCCTGCAGAAGAAGGCTTTCCCGCCTATCTTCCCACCCGCCTCGCCGAATTTTACGAACGGGCGGGACGTGTTTCGTCACTGTGTGGAAAAGAAGGTTCGGTTTCGATTATCGGTGCCGTATCCCCGCCCGGAGGCGACTTTTCCGAGCCGGTTACCCAGCACACCAAGCGCTTTATACGCTGCTTTTGGGCGCTCGACCGCGATTTGGCAAATGCACGGCACTACCCCGCTATCGGCTGGATAGATTCCTATTCCGAATATGCCGAAGAAGTCAAAGAATGGTGGGACAAGCTTGATCCGCGCTGGGCGTCGATCCGCCTCGAAGCGCTTGACTTATTAAAACGCGAGCAGCGCCTTGAACAGATTGTCCGTCTTATAGGGCCGGACGCTTTGCCCGACGCCGACCGCTTGGTTTTGGTTGTT
>CAUTRX010000086.1:0-5416 GCA_963540775.1 uncultured Treponema sp.
ACGATTTAGAACTCGTCGACCTGTTCGAAAACACAGTTATCGAACAGGTCTATTACCTTTACGCACACTGCGTAATTACGCTTACGGTCAGCGCGTAATTATGTGCCGGTCGATACCCGTTTCGTGCTTTGCCGATGGCTCCGGCTTAAAAATCCGTGAGGGGGCAAAATCGATTTGCGTGCCGAACTGTAAAAACCTACTGTATTTTAACCAGCTCGACTTCAAAGACAAGCCAGCTGTTGCCCGGAATAACGCCGGGGATCCCGTTTGCACCGTATGCGGTTTCCGGCGGTAAAATCATCGTGCGTTTTTCTTTTAGTTTCATATCCTGCGCCATGATGTCAAAGCCCGGAATCATTTGGCCGATGCCGGTCGTAAAAGCCAGCGGATCTCTACCTTCCGAAGAATCAAAAACCCTGCCGTCGGATAAAAAAGAACCGGCATAATGAGCTTCAACTTGGCGGTTTTTGCCCGCTTTTTTACCGCTTCCTTCTTTTCGAATAATATAAAAGATACCGTTTGCGTCTTTTTTCGCGCCGGGGAATTTAGCTTCAATTTCTTTAAAAACCTTTTCACCCGCTTCTTTTTTTAAACGGTCAAAATCCGCTTGTGTCGCACCGAAAGCTTCGGCATCGCGTCCCTTGCGGACAATCGTTACCTTTTTGATAACATCGCCTTGTCGCATCTTATTTACAACATCCTGACCTTCCAACACCTTGCCGAAAACCGTGTGTTTGCCGTCAAGCCAAGGCGTAGGAACATGGGTAATAAAAAACTGGCTGCCGTTCGTTCCCGGCCCTGCATTTGCCATCGAGAGAACGCCGGGCGTACTGTGCTTTAATGAGGAGACGATTTCGTCGGGAAAGGTGTAACCGGGCCCGCCGCGTCCGGTTCCCTGTGGGTCGCCGCCCTGAATCATAAAGTCCTGCTCATCGCCGTTCGCCTTGCTTATAACACGGTGAAACTTCAATCCGTCGTAAAAGGGTTTTCCCTGTGCGGCTTTAAGTTTTCCTTCCGCCAAGCCCACGAAATTCGTAACGGTTAAGGGCGTTTGTTTATAATGCAGTTCAAGTACAATGTCTCCTCTGCTTGTTTCCATAACGGCAAAAATACCCTCTTTACCGTCTATTGCCTTTGTTGCTTTTTTCATCTGCGCATAGCCTCCGCATACAAGCGCGGCAAAAATAAGTGCAGCCGCTGCATATTTTTTATTCATTTTGCACTCCTGTAAAAAATCATTTATACATGGATACGCACCAGTTATAGATGGCATCCGCTCTTGATCCGTACGATTTTGCAAGCCGCTCCGACACCAAAGGGATTTTGGCGGCATCGGCGCGCACCGTAATATAAAACACAATGTATTCTTCCGTTTCAACCGCATTTAAACACAACAGCAAGCCTTCCGACTTTAAAATATTAAAACCCTTGTATATAATTTTTTCGGTGTTTTCCGCACGGAAGGACGTTTCCGCATCTTTTTCAAAATACGAAAATTTATAGACACAACCGCTTAACGAACGGTCTTTTTGATACACGTAGGACACAAGCCCGTCTGCTTTTTCGTCAATCGGGTCGACAACCGTTTTACGTTCTGTCGGATTGTTAACCGTATGCACATCGGTATACAGCGTTTCCCACCGTTTGCGCGAATTGGAATAATACTGAATACCGGTCATTGTCGACAAATTGCGCAATATCGACGAAACTGTGCCTATTTTGTCACTTTGCCCATCAACCGAAACCGCCCCGTTTGCCGAATCTGTTCTCGGCGCGGAATCCGTTTCCGTCTTTTTAAACAAATACAGCGATTCGACGACAAAAATCGGCTCGGTTTGCTTATTCCAAGCAGCTGCAGCCGAACGGCATAAATCGGTGGCCGGACACAGTTCAAGTTTTACGTTTTTTTCGCCGTAAAACGAACGCTGAATGCGCCCCGCTTTTAAAAGTTCATCGGCTGTTTTTTCGGAAAAGAGGCCGGCAAACGAATAAAAACGCCTCGCTTCGCCGTTTTGCCCGGAAAGGGGCACCGCTGAAAAACCGTTTACACCGTCTTCCTGTGCATCGGCAAAAAAACAGACAAAAACCAAGCCGAAAAATACAAGCACACGGCATAATGATTTTATGCGTGTACCTGTCGTACAAAAACAATTAGCGTACACCTTTGTAAAAAACCCTCACTTGCTTATATAAACCGTCACCTTCGCTTTTGGTTTCAACATCGCCTATTTCATTTAAAGTCGTATGAATAAGGCGGCGCTCAAAAGGATTCATCGGTTCAAGCAAAACGGAAGAACGGCTTGTACGCACGCGGTCGGCGGTTGTATAAGCCAAACGCACCAGCGATTCTTCACGGCGTATGCGGTAATTTTCCGTGTCCAAAACGATTTTCATATCAGCGCCGTCCAATCGCCCGGCGTACACATTCACCAATAATTGCAGCGCATCAAGATTTTTACCTTTGCGACCGATTAAAACCGACGAACTGGGTGAAGAAAGCCGAATTCCGATTTTATGCTCTTCACGGAACATGATTTCCGCCGAGCACTCATAGCCCATTTTGCGGATAACCGAACAAACAAAGTCGATAAGCTTTTTTTCACATTCATCTTTGGGAAGCGGATCGGCAAACAGCGAGTCCTGCGTACCGGTAGTGCTACCGTTTTCGGATGAGACCGTGCGATTAACCGCAACATCGGTATGTACGCGGATTTTTACATAGCCCTTTTTGAATAATCCGTTTTTTTGCGTTTCCACAATTTCAACATCAAACTGATCCTGCTCCAACCCCAAATCGGCGGCAGCCGCTTCGATTGCCTCTTTTTCGGTTTTTGCTTCATATTCATATACCATACTGTACCTCTTTATTTTTTCCTTTTCGATGTGGCAGTCCGCTTAGGCGCTTGCGCTTCAGCCAGCCCCATTTCCAGTTTTTTTGCGTGCATAATTTTATTGATAAACAGTTGTTGAATTAACTGCAAAAAGTTGCTTACCGTCCAATACAACAACAAGCCGGCAGGCGCACTGTAAAACATAAAAAAGAAAAACAGCGGCATACCGTACATCATATACTTCATGGAATTACCGCCGGCGGCATTTGTCGAAGCGGTTTGCGTTATTTTTGTGAATAACAGCTGAGAGGCGACGTAAATAATAGGCAGCAGGCGCAACGGAAGTTCGCCTATAAGCGGAATATGTGCCGGAAACACGTACACACTGTCGCCCACCGACAAGTCGGGAATCCAGCCGGGAATAAACATTGCGCCGCGGAACTCAAAATAATTGTTAAACAAATTGAACATGGCGAAAATGAGCGGAAATTGAATCAGCAAAGGTAAACATCCCGACAACGGATTATATCCGGCTTCTTTGTAAAATTTAGCCATTTCGGCGTTCATTTTTTCGGGACTGTTCTTGTATTTGGTTTGAATTTCCTGAATGCGCGGCTGAAGTTCCTGCATTTTCAGGGTCGACACCGAACTATGCTTTGTCAAAGGGTACATTGCGACTTTTAAAAGAATCGTCATCAAAATAATTGAAACGCCCCAATTTGGAATCAGTTTGTAAAAAAATTCCATCAAAAACTTTAAAAAAGTTTGCAGCCACCCCAGCCAGTCGGAACCCAAACTTTCATCAAGTTTTAAACCCGAAAGCTTCCAGCCGTTTTCCGCCGCGTTATTATATGTTTTTAAAGTTTTTTCGACTTTTGGCCCCATGTACACATAGTACGAATCCTGCGCAAAGGCCCCCTTTACCGGTTCGCGCACAAAAAATAATTGCGCATCCTGAAAATCGTCAACCCTGTTTTTTGTCGAATAAAAAGCCGACTGTATTATTGACGCGGAAGAAGGAACAATGTGCTGAACAAAATATTTTCCCGCAACGCCCGCCCACGAAAAATCCTTATCAAAGGTCTTTATTTGACCATCCGATAAATGCAGCTTTTTAAGTTTTTCTTTTGAAAAAAACATAAACGTGCGCCGTTCGTAGCGATCTATTTTCGGATTGTAATACGGGCCTATCTGCGGTGAACCGCGTAAAGTATATGCCGCATCCCCGGACGCTAGCCCGTTCATTGTTTTATCGCCGTCAACCGTAATATCCAATTTAAAAAGATATTCCTTTTCGTCAAAAGAATACTGCTTTACCAACACAAAGGTATTTTTTTCACCCGACACGTTTGACGCGGAAAACTCTTTGTAAAAGCCGATTGTTTTATCGTCGATAATTTTCACATTGAATAAATCATTTATGGGAGTGGCGGTCGAATTACCGAAAGCAAGCGAAAAAGCTCTATTAGTTGAACTTATATTTTTAGCCATTTGCACCGCATCGGCTCCGTCCAAATGCTCCTTCAGTTCGTAACCTATGATGTCGCCGCCGCGATTCGTAAACCGAACGCGCAGAGTTTGTGTTTCTATAGTATATTCTTTTTCTTCAAGAACTTCTTCAACATCGGCGGTTTTATCTACACCGGATGCACTTTCCGCCGCAACCGATACAGCGGAAGGCGCATCATTTTGCAAAACTCCGCTTTCGGCTGCAACCTCGGCGGTTTGTACCGCATCAGGCAGCGTCCGCGGCGCAAAATACTTATTTTGAATAAAAATCGAAGCAAACAAAACAAGAGCGGAAAGTACTATAGCCCACACTGTATTTTTATCCATTTTTTCTCCTTAAACAATACTCTCTTTACGGAACGGGGTCGTAGCCGCCCTTACAATACGGGTTGCATCTAAGTATACGTCTTATTGTCAAAAAAGAACCTCTGCAAACCCCGTATTTTCGCACCGCTTCGAGGGCATAATTTGAACATGTAGGATAGAACCTGCAGCACGGAGGAAAAAGCGGAGACAGACATATTTGATACATACGTATTAAGCTCAAAAAAAGAAAACTACATAGCTTTTTAAAAGACATCAATATAGTCCTTAAAATAAAACAGCTTGACAAAACGGCAGCTTTGGAAGCGGTTTCATTTGTACTTCCATGAACGGAGGCGTCAAAAGCACCAATCAAAAAAAATTTCGCAGCAGCCGGTATTTTATACGTTCAGTTCAAATACTTACAAAAACAATCCGGCTTTTGCGCATAAATACCGTATTTTTGCATACCGCTCTTTAAAAGAATTATGCCCCGGATAAACCAATAAAACCATATCGTATCCGGGTTTTAAATCCGCCTTTAAAGCGCGGTATGCTTCACGGCTTATGCGTTTACAACGGTTACGACAAACCGCATTTCCGTAGCCGCGCGGAAGGGTAAATGCAATTCTGCTTTCCGAACGTCCGGTAAACAAAAAAAACAACTTTGCACCGTCCGTGCTTACCCTTTTGCCCTTTTAAACAGATTCTGAATATCGCCGTTTTTCTTTAACCGCTGTTCACCGGAAAACGTTCCGGTTTTTTGCGGCAGC
>CAUTRX010000087.1:0-5415 GCA_963540775.1 uncultured Treponema sp.
ATATAAGGGGCCGGCGCCCTCTTGAACATCGGGCAAAATATGAAAACCGCAGGCGGTTTTTTCACCGTCGGGCAAGCGGAAGGAATTGAAAACACAAGGCGGTTCGGGAAAAAGAAGTTGAACGTTTGTAAATTTACACAGCAATTTTTGTACAACCGCATCGTTTTCCTGCACGGAAAGGGCACAGGTGGCGTACAGTACATACCCGCCGCATTTAAGTAATCTGAATGCCGAAGAAAGAAGCGCCCACTGGGTTTGCGATACATGTTTTATACGGGAAGGCGACCATTGAGCAAGATATTTCGGCTCCTGCAATACATGACGTTCGGATGAACAGGGTGCATCGAGTAAAATGCGGTCGAACACTTCGGTTTCGTACCGGCACCATTTCGAAGCGTCATAGCCGGTAACAGTGACACGATTGCGCAAGCAAGAGGCGGTGTACGTATCCAATACCGAAGCAAGCCGTTTTCGCCGCACCTGCGACAGTTCGTTACACACCAGCGAGACACCGTCCAAAGCCTGCATGCGCGAGGCAAGAATCAAACTTTTACCGCCGGGGGCAGCGCACATATCCAATATGCGGCAATTTTTCTCAAGCGGCAGCATAAGAGCGGCACAGACACTTCCGGCATCAAGGAAATATTCTTTTGCCGGGTATTTTTCCGGTTCGAATGCAATATACCGCGGCGGCTGCAATAAAGCTTTGCGCAAAGCCTGCCAGCGGCTTCCGTACAGTTGCGCATAATATGCATCGAATCCGGCCGCCCCTTTAAGCTGCCTTTCTTTAGTTTTTGCCATATTCTTCCGCCTGCTCGGCATCGGAATGTACACATGCATTCCACAACGCGTCGATTTTTAAAAGCGGGGCGCGTACATCGATTATCTTCTTTGTTACGGGGTGCGTAAAACGCAGTTGTGCGGCGTGCAAGCGTATACCGCCCAAATTATCCGCACGGCGGGAACCGTATTTTACATCGCCTTTGATATGATACCCCGTATGTGCAAGCTGCGCGCGTATTTGATGTGTGCGCCCGCTCAGCAGCCGTATTTCGGCAAAAGTATAACGGTCGGTACAAAACACGGGGCGCCACAAAAGGCGCGCTTTTTTCGTTTTGCGTCCGGCCTTGTCGTACACAAACGATTTTTGTCTTTTTGCGTCAAAACGTATATAGTGCTCCAAAAGCATACAATCCGTTTTCGGCGGAATACGGCCTTCCAAAACCGCCCAATACAATTTTTTGATGCCGCCGTCTTCTTTTTGCTGCGCGGTAAATTGATTTTGCAAAAGCGGAATAAGAGCACGATTGAAGACCAACAAAACAGCTCCCGAAACGGGACGGTCAAGGCGGTTAAAACAGTGAACGAATGAAGGCGGCAAAACATCGGGAGCGGATTTTTTCAAATATGCCGTAAAAACATCGGGAAGGCAGCAAGATTCACAGACACTGTGCTTTAGGACTGTTCCGTCACCGCCATCTTCGGCAAACGCACCGTTTTTTACGGCCGATGCGCCGCTGTCAATCGTTTCGCAAATATCGCCCGCCGCCTTGTTGAAGACGGCAAGATGTTCATCCATGTACAATATGCGGCTTTCGGTACGCATACCGGAAGAATGAGGCGAAACCGCAACATTTTCGCAATTCATAATTACAGTTCACCTTCTTTGTTTTAAACCGAACCGGCAACGAATTGAATTCATACAGCAGGAAAAAATCGTCTACTACAACAATACCGTAGTAAAAAAAGGAATGTATGTAATGAGCATAAGCACAATAAACTGTACCAGCAAAAAGGGTAAAATCCCTTTTATAACCCTTATTATGGGAGTATCAAAGGCATAAGAGGCGATAAATAAATCCATACCGACAGGGGGCGTTAAAAAACCGAGCTGCATATTCATCAAAAAAATAACGCCGGTATGCACGGGATGTATACCGAAAGACTCGGCGATCGGAATGATAAGCGGAGAAACAATCAATATGGCTGAATAAACATCCATAAGACAACCGACTACAAGCAACACGCAATTCAGCAAAAGCAAAAATACATATTTTGAGCTTACAAAGGTAAGTACAAAATCGGACAAAAGAGCGGGCACATTTGCATCAAGCAGGTAATACGAAAGTCCGCGTGCCGCACCGAAAATTGCCAGAACGCCTCCGGTAACGGGTAGAGATTCAATGATGATATGCACCGCTTCTTGCAGCGAATAATCTTTCCTGAACCACACACCGACACAAAAAGTGTACAAAACCGCAAACGAGGCCGCTTGAAATAAAGAGAAAAAACCGCTGAAATAACCGCCGATAATAAAAACGGGCAACAAAAGCTCGAGCGAGGCATTTTTAAGGGCGGCAAGGGCATTTTTCGGCGAAAAAGGAATGCGTCCTGCGGTTTTATCAAAAAAAATGCCCAGTACAATCATGGAAACGGCCAAAATACAGCCGGGGATAACGGCTCCTCTGAATAAGTCAAATACATCGACCGAAAAATAGTTTGTGGTACCGTACATAATGACGGCAAGACTCGGCGGAAATAAAAGCCCCAACGCCCCCGAAGCCGTTATCAAAGACTCGGCGCGCTGCTTTGAATACCCCGATCCGGTAAGAACAATCGTCAGCAAAGAACCGAGCGCCAAAATCGTAACGCCGGAAACACCGGTAAAGGTGGTAAAAAAGGTTGTAACAACGATGGCGGCAACCAAAAAACCGCCTTTAAACCAGCCGAAACAGGTTTTAAAAACATCCACCAGGCGCTTTCCCGCACTGCCTTTGGATAAAATATAGCCCGCCATTGTAAAAAGCGGAATTGCGGCAATACTTTTATCCGTTAAAATAGTATATGCTTCAAGCGACAGCATTTCCACGTAACCGCCGCCTTGCGAAAAGGCGATATAAGAAACCGCACTGATAACGATAAAAAGAGGAACCCCCAAAAAGGCAAAAATAATAATTGCGATAATCAAAACGGGAAAAGCGGCGGCCGAAAAGCCGAGCCAAAATTCGTCAACAGCGGATAAAAAGGACGGCGTATCGATATTGAACAGATGATATAAAAGCCCCCCGATAGGACCGGCACAAATAAAACACCCGGCCATAATACCCGCAACCGAAAAAACGATATTTTGCTTTTTTACAACCGCTAAGACAAGCATGGCGGCATAAGCGAAGGGCAAAGCCGCAAATATCAGTCTGAGCGGAATCCCCCATACTGCATCCTCCGCCGTAAATGCGGCAAAAAATTCGGAAAAAGATGCAAAAAACAAAGCGGTAAGCACTAAAGGAATAATTACCGCTTTAAGAATGTTTACCGCTTTTTTAACTGCGGGAGGCGCAAATTCGTCTACTGCGGCAATATAAATATGTTTTTGTTTGCGCCACGTAATAATTGCCGTAAAACAGGCAAACAAAAAAACGAGATTTCCCATTGCGCCTTCAATACCCAAAACGGGAACATCGAAAATCCGCTCGGACAATAACTGCACAAAGGGTAATGTCGACAAAAATACAACGCACAAAATGCAGAGAATATTTTCGACTCTTTCAAAAAAAGACGCCGTTTTACCGTCCATGCTGCGCCCTGTATTTTTCCAAAAGCGATACTATCTTACGGTAAAAAGCGCCGTCAACCACAGAGTTGGGGATATTTGCCATTTTTTCCGCATCCGTACCGAGCGTCCGCTCCCACTCGCCTATTTCTTCCGCAGTGAGTTTTACCAGTGTGCTGCCTTCGGCGCGCATTTTTTCAAGATATTCGCGGTCTGATTGCTGCTGAACCGCAATGAATTTTCCTTCCGCCTTACCGACGGCTTCTCTAAGCGCTGCCTTGTATTCGTTCGGTACGGTTTTCCATGTTTGGGTCGAAATAAGGAATGACGACATAATCGGATTTAAAGGCACATCTATAGCGTAGGGCAAGCCCGTATGGTAGGTTGTCGCGTACGCGTACATAGGAATTGAATAAGCGACTTTTATGCCGTTTGCACTTTTAATACTTTGCAGCATTTTCTCGCCCGGAACGTCTTCCATAGTAAAACCTGCGGACTTAAAAGCCGCCATCAGTCCAGGGGACATGATTCCGGAAAATCCCATCTTTTGTTTTTTCAGTTCGGCGGGCGTACGCACTTCCGTTTTTGTAAAAAAGTTTGCCCACCCGACATTGAACCAGCCCAAAAGCTCAAAACCGGCGGCATTTACCGCTTTTTCTATATCGGGATTCAAAACTTCAAGCACGTATGACAATTCATCCTGACTTCGAAATAAGAAAGGAACGGTGAGCGTTAAAGCATGAGAATCGGGAGCAAGCTCATAAAGTCCGATATTCGTAAAAATCGCCCCGTCTATGGGACTTTTTTGACCGGGACGCAGGGCTTTCATCTTTTTAATAACACCGCCTTCCCCGCCCAAAGAAGCCGCATTGTAGAATTTAAGTTCAACCCGGCCGTTTGTAATACGCGACCATTCTTGGGCCAAAACCTTTTGCTCGATATCCCACGGAGAACGCGGCGGCGCAACCGAAGCGACTTTTACCGTTACGGTTTGAGTAGACGCCGGTAAAAAAACAAAAGCCAATACAAAAAACAGGATAAATCGCTTTGTCGTCATATACATTCCTTAATAATCGGATTTTACTCCCACTCGATAAAGTGGTCATCGCCGTGCGCCAAAAACCATGCGGCTTTTTTACGCGCAATAACAAAGGCAAGTTTGTTTGAAGGATCCGAATCGGGATCAAAAGCAAGCGCTTTTTCCAAATTATCTTTAAAGCCCTGCACGTCCTGATTAGGAACACAAAAAGAAAGTGCATAGGTAATATAAGGCGAAGGAGTTTTTCCTCCCGAAACACGAAAAGATTCGGCACTTGTAAATTCGGCGCGCTCAACGTTGCCGCCGAATTCCGCAGGAGCAAGCGCGTAAAATGCGGTAAGAATATCCCAAATCGAACCGCCGTTATAATCGGCATCCAAGGCGGCGGCTTTTTCCAAAAGAGCAACCGCCGACGGCAGCGTTTTCAGGCGCTCCGTATCTAAAGGATCGGCGGAAAAAGCCCCCAAGCGGCCGGCGCCCGTCCAATAAACGGCATCCACATCGGATTTTTTTAGGCGTTCAATAAACGGTGCAATCTTTTCACTGCTGCCGCTTTCGAGGGCGACGCTTATACCCGGATAGCGCATTTCAAGCGCACGCAGTGCATAAGAAGCGCCGCGCAAATAATGCAACTTTGCACGTTTTTGCTCTTCAGCCTGTAAAGTATACTGTGATGCTTCCAGCATTTCCGCCGGCATTTGAACAAAGGCATTCGCATACATAATGTATAAGGAGCCGGTCATAACCGCCAGCCCCTGATGCTTCGGGTTTTGCGCCGCCGTAATTTCGTACAGTTTTAACACGGAAGGAAAAAAATTCCCCATAA
>CAUTRX010000088.1:0-5354 GCA_963540775.1 uncultured Treponema sp.
AGGTTTTATTCTCCGGCGTTCGGGCGGAAAAACTCCATCGCAGCTTTATGACATTGTTGTCATTATTTTGTGGGCGGCGGCTTTGTTGTGCGCCGTATGGTTTTTGTATTTTGTTAATCCCAAACGAGTCTTTATTCAAAACCCCGATTTTGCCCGCTGTGCACGCGAGCAGGATATGATTGACGAGCAGGGCAAATTCAAACCGAAAAAGCGGCGCGGTGCACAAAAGTTTTTTTTCGAAATCGGCGATTGGATTGACGCGATTGTGCAAGCCGTGTGTACCGTTGTGCTGATAAATATTTTTATTTTTCAGCTGTACGTTATTCCTTCCGAGTCTATGGTGCCCGAATTTTTGATCGGGGACAGGGTTGTCGGTTTTAAAGCCGCCTCGGGGCCGCGCTTTCCCGTTTCCGATACGGGAATTCCGATTATGCGCACTTACAAGCGCGGCGATATTGTTATTTTTCGTAATCCGCGCTACCCGAAGGACAATAAGTCGGAGGTAAAAACATTTTTGTCGCAGCTTTTACTGATGGTTACATTCACTAAAGTCAATTTGAATGTTGATGAAAACGGCATTGTAAAAGCCGATCCGCTGGTTAAGCGCATTACCGGCGTGCCGGGCGAACAGTTGGTTATGCAGGACGGCATTTTGTATCACAGAACGGCGGATCAAGCCGATTTTGTTCCCGTTGAAGAAGAGCGGCTGTGGGCGCAGTGGAACAACGCCGCATTACCTAAAGACTTGCGCGAAAAGGTGCAGTACATTCCGCTGACAAACGAGCAATACGGACGTATGCTCGATATTGAAAAGACGCGCCGTGAAATCGATTTTACCCAAGCCGCTTCGGAAGCGCGTGAGTTAAGCCGTCGGTTTGCCGCGCAAAAAAAGACGCTGACCGGTCTTTCGCCGGCGGGTACTGCAGTGCCTGCACTTATCCCTGAAAATATGATGGACGCGCTTATCTTTTTTGCTCAAAGCGATACCTTTATCCGCAAGCTGCTCAGCTTTGACGACGGAGAACTGTGGTTCAATGCTTTTATGACCGATTGGGAAAAAGCCGTAGATGCTGCCGGCGGATTTTCGGAGGCAGCGGCCGTGCCGTTGGTCGGCGGCGATATATATTCCGATGCCATGTTCCGTCAAAATCTTATGTTAAAGCTGTACTTCGGCCGCATTGCGGTGCGTACCGCCGAGCTTATAAATCAAGGAGTAAGCGCCTCGGCTCAAGCCCGCGACCCGCAGCGCTCGCAATATTCGGCAGAAGCAAAAAATCTGCTGTTTTACCTTGTGTCTCTTAACGATATGCGCAATATGGGGGTATTTCCCGCAAATACTGCGGCGGGCGAAGCTGCATATATTCCGCAGGGGAATTTTTTTATGATGGGCGATAACCGCTTTAATTCTTTGGATATGCGGCATTTACTTGAAAAGCGCAGGGTTCCCGTTACGGCGTTCGACCCGTATACGTTTTATTACGATTCCAATTTGCAGCCGCAGTACGTACCGCAAAAAAATATTTTGGGAACGCCCGTGCTGCGCTTTTTTCCGCGTAAACGCTTCGGTATACCGGGTAAAACGTATAAAAAGTGAGTGGTGCTAATATTCGATAATGCGTTTTGCGTGCCGTATCTCGATTTTTCCTCCGCGGGAATCCGTGCGGTACCCAATGCGCTCAAGCCAATTTCCTTTATCGTCAATGACCGGATAGGTGTAGTCAAAAACGGTAATTTCCACACCCCTGTGAGCATTCATTCCGTCCGCTACAACGACACGTTCCGGAAACCCGTGTGAACCGTAGGTAATGACCGCGGTAACAATTTCGAATATCATTTCATGATAGTTTTTCGGAAACGCCCGCTCAATGCCGGTGCGGTATCTCATTGTACGCCATACAAGCCGTTCACCGTCGTAAACGTTTATTTCTCTTTCGCCGACATAGTAGTCTAAATAGTCAAATTCCGTTTCTTCGATTCCGTCATTCAATACAGCCGGATTTTTCGGTAAAAAAAGGGGAGCGGTAAAACCTCTGAATTTACCGTCATAGTAATAACTTTTATATGAATACGGCTTTCCTTTATCGTAGCGCCGTTCCTGAATTAAACGGTTTTGCTCATCGTAAATGTAATCCGTATAGTGTACACAGCGATCATTCGGGTAATTTCCTATAATGCGCTCGGGAAAACCGTCTTTATTGTATGTATAACGTTCCGTATATTTTGTCCGGTGGTATATACGTTCTTCTACTTTATGATCCGGTCCGAGCCGTGCTGTTTGCTCGGTATAATTCCGTATATTCATAGCGTAGGTAATCTGTCCGTATGTATTATATCGTATGGTTCCTGCCTGCTTTTTTCCGAAAGACTGCCAATCAGTATGTTTTTCCCGTCCGGAATCCGTAAATAGTATGACGGTGTGTGTCGGTACTTCTTCATATTCGGAAACTTCATCTTCGATAATTTTTTTAGGAGAGCCGAAAAAGATGTCTTCTATCTCAGGCTCTATGCGTCCGCCCGCATAGAGGTGAATGCAAGTGCAAAAGACACAAAAATATACGCATACGCGCACAGCCCTGTTCATCACGGTTTTACCCCTTTACGGCGCCGGCGGTTAAACCCTTAATAAAGTTTTTTGACATGGTGAGGTACAAAAGCAAAACGGGAATGGCGGAAAGCGTAAGGACTGCCAAAATGCGAGACCAATCGGTCATGTATTGTCCGAATAAACGCGTTACGCCGAGCAAAAGTGTTTTGTGTGCGTCGTTATTGATAAAAATCAGCGGAAACCATAGGTCGTTCCAAAATGGGATCAGATTGTAAATGGCAACGGTTGCAAGGGCGGGACGTAAAAGCGGCAAAATCACAATCGTGAATACGCGGCTTCGTCCCGCACCGTCGATTACGGCCGCTTCGGTCAATTCGGCAGGAATGTGCCGTATAAATTCGGTTAAAACAAATACCGCGATGGGCAGCCCCATTGCCGTATATACGGGAAACAGACTCCACACGGTGTTTAAAAGCCCCAAACTTTTTACCAGCTGCAAAAGGCGGATACTGCCGATTTTTATGGGAAGCATCATACCCGCGATAAAAAACAGATACAGAAAACGGGACAGTCTGTGCCGCCAATTGACAAGAGCATACGAAGCCAACGCGCCGAACAGCAGTACAAAAAAAATGGAACCCAGTGTTACAAACAAACTGTTTCGAAAATACAGAAAAAAATCGCCTTCTTTTATAACCGAAACGTAGCTTCCGAAATTCCATTTTTTCGGCAATCCGAACGGGTCGGCGTAAATATCGAATTTGAATTTAAATGAATTGACAATCATCGTCCACAGGGGGAAGAGTACCAAAAAAGTCCAAAACAAAAGTACTATCTGAGAACCGAGGTGCATTCTTTCGCGCGCTAAAGAAGATTTTATTTTCACGGTGAGCTCCTATATATCTTTGTCGCCGCGTGTTAAGCGTAAAATAACGGCAACCCCCGCCATAAGCATGATAAAGGTAACAGTGGCGACGGCGGAACCCATACCCGGATTGGGAATACCCACCGGATGCTGACCTGCAATACCGACGCGGTAAAACAATGTTCCTATTAAATCGGTTGAATATTGGGGCGCGCCGTTTACGTTTTCCATTGCAAATACAACGTCAAAGGCGTTGAAGTTGTTTACAAAAGTTAAAATGGCGACCATGCCGATTACCGGTTTAATCAACGGCAATTTTATGTACCAAATCTTTTGGCGTCCGTTACAGCCGGCTATATCGGCGGCTTCAAACAAATCGTCGGGAATTGTTTGTAAACCGGCTAAAATCATCATTGCCGGAATACCGACCCACTGCCACGACGACACAAGAGATATGGCGGTCAGGGCATACTTTTGTTCGCCGAGCCAGGGCTTTACCAGAGATTCAAAACCGATATTTTTTAAAAGCAGCGGCAGCGCCCCCCACTGCGGATTTAAAATCAGCTTCCATAAATAACCGGTTACCAAAATAGCGAGAGTTACGGGGATAAAAATAACGGTTTGGTAAAAGCGCACGCCCTTCATTCCTTTGGACGTAAGCATGAGCGAAAAAATCAACCCCAAAAAATTTTGGACAAGAATATGAATTAAAAAAAAGTACCACGTATTGCCGAACGCACCCCAATAGCGCCGCGCATTTTCCGCATCAAAAAAAAGTGCTTTGTAATTGGCAAAGCCGGTAAATACGGTTTTATTCGAAGCGGCTGAAGTAAAAAAACTGAGGCGGATTGAATCGGCCAGCGGAAAAGCCATAAATACGGCATAGATAATTAAAGCGGGCGCTATATAAGGAAGCCACGAATATCGGCTGTTTTTTTTCGTAATCATTTAAAGCTGCTCCTGCATTCGGAAAGATGACTTTTGATTTATAGTACGGATTTTCGATAAAAAAAAGACGAACAGGGAATTACCGGTTAAAAACAAAAACGTAATTCCCTGTTCATCGGCAGCAACAAAGCCGTTATGTCACGGTTTATACCATTTGGCAAGGCCGGCAGCCAATTCGTCGGCAACTTGAGCGGCGCTTTTTTCTCCCTTCATAACGGCGATAACCCCCTGATTCATCAGCACGTAACCGCTGGGTTCGGCGTCCATAAAACGTGCCCACACAAAACGCGCATCCTGCAATTTTCCCTGCGTAAGAGAAAGAATTTCGTTCGCATGCGGATCTTCGATTTTGATTGAAGCGTTAATCATCGGGAAAAATCCGGTCGGCATGAATTTTGCAGAAACCGTAGCACCTTCAACAGTACACAGCCATGCCAAAAAGTCGCGGCATTCCTGAACGTGTTTGGACGCTTTGTTATACGCCATGCCGGTATCGGGGTGAAAGCAAATTGCCGCTTTTTTTCCGGCCGGAGCGGGCGGGGCAAAGGTTCCCCAATCAAAAGACACATCGGCAAAAGACCCGGCAGTCCATGAACCGTCCACCCACATTGCCGCCTGTCCGGTTGCGAACAGGGCAATGGAGTCGTTGTAGGTGAGTGCGGCAAATCCTTCGGGGCAGTATTGCGCAACGTCTCCCATCGCTTGGAAGGCGGCCGTCATATCGGAATCGTTTAAAGGTTTTTGACCGGATTCGTAGGCCGCGCGTCCTTCCGCTCCGCCGACAAAACCGGGAAGAAGCCCCATCATAAAACACTCGTTTATGTCCCATTCGTCTGCCAAACCGTTTGCAAGAGGCGTGACACCGAGTTTTTTGAGAGTTTCGCAGGTTTTAAGAAAATCTTCCCATGTTTCGGGAACGGAAACACCGGCATTTTTGAAGATGTCTTTGTTGTAATATATTACCTGCACAATTGCGTTAAAGGGCACTGCAAAAGA
>CAUTRX010000089.1:0-5301 GCA_963540775.1 uncultured Treponema sp.
GCTGCATTGTATAAGAAAGTGTACAACCGTTATCAGTGCATTTCCCATCATTACCGCACAGCATATACTATTTTGCTGCGGATTTCAAGCTTACCCGGATAGCGCGAAAGACGGATAGGGCTCATTCACCCCCATAAGTGTGAGTTGTTCACCCCATAAGAGTGAAGAGTTCACCCCCATAAGAGTGAGTAATTCACACCTATAAGAGTGAGCCGTTCACACCCATAAGGGTGAACACCCCACACTTATAATGGTAGCCGGTCTTCCACGCTAATGGGGCTCATCGCCCCGGCATAACGTATGGGTGCAAAACGCCGCAAACGGAAAAGACTTGCCTTTTCGCGCGGAAATGAGCATATTTAAATGGTATTTACTAAAGGAGTTTTTCAGTATGGCAGAACAAACCACCCTACCGATAGAGCAAACGCTTTCAAACAAGCTGCGTTTAATTCCGCTTTCGGGGCGTCCCATCTTTCCCGGCATTTTTACGCCGCTTATGATTAATTCGGCAGAAGACACAAAGGTAATAGAAAGCGCCTGCGCCGAAGACGGCCTTATCGGTATTGTTATGCTGAAAAACGACAGCGAAAACCCCGTTGTCTCCGACTTGCACCAAGTGGGAACGGCGGCGCGCATTATAAAAAAAATCAACCTGCCCGACGGCGGCGTGAATATTTTTATTTCCACGATAAAGCGCTTCCGCATACGCAAAACACTGAATAATGCATCTCCAATGGCGGCGGTTGTCGAATATTTGGAAGATATTGAAGACAAAACCTTTGAAGTTAAGGCGCTTACGCGCGCGCTCATCAGCGAGATGAAAGAAATCTCCGAAAACAACCCGCTTTTTTCCGAAGAAATGCGCCTGAATATGGTGAATATCGACCATCCGGGGAAAATTGCGGATTTTATCGCATCTATTTTGAATATCGAAAAAGACGAACAGCAAAAGATTTTGGAAATGCAAAATGTGCGTCAGCGTATGGAAAACGTACTGGTATTCATAAAAAAAGAACAGGAACTTTTGCGCATTCAAAAAAAGATTCAAAGTGAATTGAACGACCGTATCGAAAAAAATCAGCGTGAGTATTTTTTGAAAGAAGAACTGAAATCAATCAAAGAAGAATTGGGACTGGCCGGGGATGCGAAAAGTTCCGATTACCAAAAATTCAAAGAGAAAATAGCATCGTTTAATTTTGAAGGCGAAGTGCGCGAAAACACGGAAAGCGAGCTTGAAAAGTTTGCGCTTATGGACGCCGTGTCTCCCGAATATACGCTCACGCGCAATTATTTGGATACGATAGTCAATTTGCCGTGGAAAGACCCCGTGCCCGAAAATTACAACATGACGCGGGCGCGCGAAATACTGGACGAAGATCATTACGGGCTTGAGGACGTAAAAAAGCGCATAATCGAGTACCTTGCCGTGCGCAAGCTCAAAAACGACAACAAGGGATCCATTGTGCTGTTGGTCGGCCCGCCGGGTGTGGGCAAAACGAGTATATGCCGCTCCATTGCCCGCGCAATGAACAAACCCTTTTTCCGTTTTTCGGTGGGCGGTATGCGCGACGAAGCGGAAATAAAAGGGCACCGGCGCACCTACATAGGCGCAATGCCGGGCAAAATCATTCAGGGGTTAAAAATAGTCAAAACAAAGGCGCCCGTTTTTGTAATTGACGAAGTGGACAAGATGGGCTCAAGCTATCAGGGCGATCCGTCGGGGGCGCTTTTGGAAGTGCTCGATCCTGAGCAGAATGCCGCATTCAGAGACCACTATTTGGATATGCCGTTCGATATTTCAAATATTTTGTTTATGCTGACGGCCAATTCTCTCGACGGTATTCCCGAACCGCTTCGCGACCGTGCGGAAATCATCTTTCTTTCCGGCTACATCGATCAGGAAAAAACCGAAATAGCAAAGAACTTTTTGGTACCCAAAAGTCTTGAAAAAAACGGCTTGAATAAAAATCAAGTGCGCTACGCAAAGGCCGATTTGCTTTTTATTGCAAACTCGTATGCCCGCGAAGCCGGAGTGCGCAACTTTGAAAAGAATCTGGATAAAATCCACCGTAAATATGCGGCGGAATTACTTGCCGAGCCGGAAATCGCTTCGCTTATGGATACGGTATATGCGCTGAAAGAGGCATCGCAAAAAGAATTGGAAGAACGTATTGCGGCGCAAAAGGCTGCCGAAGAAAAGACAAAGGAAGCGACGAAAAATGTTCCCGATACGGGACGCAAACCCAAGGCGCCCAAAGAACTTAAACGGATTATCAGTGCCGAAGAAAAAGACGCGCAAAAAAAACTGAACAAACTGTTAGCCCGTCCGTTAAGTCCCGGCAAAAAACGCATTGAGCATTATTTGGGCAAACCCGTTTTTACCGATGAGGACAACCGCAAAAAGGCCGACCGTCCCGGTACGGCGCTCGGTCTTGCGTGGACAAGTATGGGCGGCGATACGCTTTTACTGGAGGCTTTGAGCGTTCCCGGAAAAGAAGGCTTAACTTTAACGGGACAAATGGGCGACGTAATGAAAGAGTCGGCGGCGATTGCGATGAGCTGGGTGCGCTCGTATGCGATAGAACACAAGATAAAGGACGCTTCGTTTTTTCAAAAACACACGATACATGTGCATATTCCCGAAGGCGCGACCCCGAAAGACGGACCGTCGGCCGGTATTACCCTGACTACGGTTTTGTTGTCGCTGCTGCAAGGAAAAAATGTCCGCAAGCACCTTGCAATGACCGGAGAGCTTTCGCTTACGGGGCAGGTGCTTCCCATCGGCGGCTTAAAAGAAAAGACGGTGGCCGCAAAACGTAACGGTATAAAGCACGTCATTATTCCCAAGCAAAACATACGCGATTTGGACGACATTCCCGAACGGGTAAAGAGCGGCATTACGTTTTATCCGGTAACGCATGTTGCGCAAGTGTTGGAACTGGCTTTTTAGAAAAGACGCACAGATAGTTTAAAGGTTGTCGGTACTTGAATTTACATACGGGGAAGGGTACACTGTACATGATGAAAAAAGCGTTCTTCATGTACAGCCTTTGTGCGCTTATATTTTGCAGTGCCGCTTGTTCGCAAAAAAGTGCCCGGGATATGCCGGTAACATATTCGCGGATAATGAAGCAGAATCCGTACGGGGCGACACATCGGTGGTTTTATTTTACGGATGACGGTTTTAAAGAAACCGCCGTGCCGCGCAATGCTCCGAAAAGGTATAAAAAACCGTGGACGGAAGCTGTACGTATCACTTCTTCGGTCGTTATAAACGATACGGCTTATTTTTTAGTCAATAAATCGGGCTTACTCGTATGTCCGCCGGCTTCAGGTGTGCAAACGGAGGGCATTGCGTCTAAAACGATGCTTATAAAAGATACCGCCGCATTTGCGTCCGCCGCCTGCGGTTCTCTTTTTTGCATAGACGAAACTCCCGTCTTTAATTTATTTACAAACAGTATCTTTTCCCCGGAAAAGAATGCCGAATCGGTGTTGCCCGAAAAAACCGGCCCGTTTTTAATACAGTACGTTAAAGAAAACCGCGCCTTTGTGCCTGTTTTGCGTACTGTCGATTTTGATTGGCCTGCGGATGCCGAAGTGCGCGAGCTTTTTTTTATCGACGGCGTTTGGCACGCACTTTTAAAAAAGGATAACATGCAGCGTACGGAATTTTATGCATATGCGTTTTACTCGGTTGAACCGATTACTTCGTTTGCGCGCACGCGCATAAGTTCGCAGGCCGGAGTTTCCGGCGGTAAGCCGCAGATTGTACATACGGAAATCGGTATTCAGGATTTCCGTGAAAAAATCCGCCCGCTCAGCGCTTCCGCAATGCCGGATAAACTTAAGCACTTACTTTTGCCCGTGCCGCCTTCCGTTCCGTGGTACCTTGAGTATACTGCAGACGATTTTCCTGCCCCGGTTCGTTTTGTGCAGGGGGCGCATGCGCCCGATCCGCGTCAAGCCTATGCCGTTTCGTCGCGCAATTATTCGGCGGCACTGTTTGAAGACGGTACCGTTTGTTTTGCCGGAACGCTGCCGATGAAGCATGTATTAAACGGTGGAAAAACGTCGGTATTTAAATTGCCGCGTTTACCGGCCGGTTACATGTACACGTGTGCCGCCGTTGCAGGTTCCACTTTGATTGCCGCATGGGAGGAAACGACTTTTTTTGAGACGGGAAAAAGCGGTTTTTTGGCGGTCGACTTGGAACGGATTCTTTACACTGATGAGGAAATAATGCGATGAAAAGACTTTGCGCGGTTTGTGCCGCTTTGCTTTTGTGCGCCGTCTATTCGGAAAGTGCCGGCGCTCAGGAAAAAGGTAACGAGGGCGACTCGCCCGAAGTTTTTACGGAAAAGTCAGCCGTGGATAAAGAACGGGAAACGGCGCCGGCGGACGCAGAAGAAAAAACGCCGTCGGCGGCGGAAGACACAGCGGCGGCGCCTGCAAAAAAAGAAGCACCTGAGTCCGATGCCGGTTTTTCATCCGTTACGGCCGATGAGACCAACACGCCCGTCGAGGGAAGTGCTCCCAAAACGGCCGAAACGCAAAAAACACAGCTTGGGCGATTGGTCTTTACCGCGGGGCCGGCGGGGATTTTAAATATCGACAAAAACAGTGCACCGTCGCCGATACTTTTTACCGTCGGGGCGGGCGGCCGCTTTGCGTTGTATAGCGACGGGCCTAAAAGTTTGTCCGTCGCTCCGCACGGGCATTATTTTGCGTCTTTTTATTTTTGGGACGCAAAGCGAAAACGCGCATTCCCTGCCGAAATAGAGCAGCGCGTTGCATACGTTCCGTCGGTGATGTTCGACTCGCCCCTACTTTTGTGCGCCTCGGTAAAGAATTCAATCTTTGCGGCCGGCGTGGGCCCCGCATTTTTGCTGCGCTTTGCCGTGCCCGCCGCCTATGTGAGCGCTTCCAAAAAAGATGATATAAAAGCCATAAATCAATGGTTTTGGCAAAACGGGCGTTTTTTTTATGTATCCTTGCATTTTTCGTGGGACTACGTTCTTTCGGGGGGAACTGCTGTCGGGTTAGGCACGGGTGTTTACTTTCCCCTCAGCGCTGCCCGGGATAAAGACGGGCTGAACGGCGGTATGCTTATTATCGGCGCCCGCATTATTCCGCCGAAAAGACGGTAGACGGAAACTCTTCCCCGCAAAACCTCTTACGGTATAGCACAAGTGTAGGGTGTCTACACACATCGGTGTAGGGTGTCTACACGCATAGGTGTGAACTGCCTACACACATAGGTGTAGGGTGTCTACACGCATAGGTGTAGGGTGTCTACAC
>CAUTRX010000090.1:0-5296 GCA_963540775.1 uncultured Treponema sp.
TTCATTATAATGAAGAAGTGTCCTGCAGCATAATGCAGGGGTGTCCTGAAGCATAGATCAGAACCGCTCTGATTTTTACAGTAAGGCAAAAATTGATTTCCGTGTGAATACGGGCATTTACATTGCAGTTTTGCCGCCTTTCGGATATACTTGAACTATGTTCCGTATTTTTGTTGAACGAAAGGCCGGCTTTCAAAACGAAGCGCGCAGTATTCTAAACGATATAACCGGATTTTTGAATATTCCCGGAATAAAAAGTCTGCGTTTTATAAACCGTTACGATGTAGAAAATGTCGACGGAGCACTTTTACGTAAAGCTGCAGCCGGCATTTTTTTTGAGCCGCAAAGCGATACCTGCTATTTTGACGAACTTCCCGTCGGAGCGGACGAAACCGTCATTGCGTGGGAGTATCTTCCCGGTCAATACGATCAAAGAGCGGATTCCGCCGAACAATGTCTTTCTCTTTTTACCGAAACGAAACCTGCGGTGCGCTGCGCGAAAATGGTGCTGCTTTCGGGAACCGCAGGAGAAAACGATATACGGCGCATAAAAGGCCATTTGATAAATCCGGTCGATTCGCGCGAAGCTGCGCCGGAACTTCCGCATACCCTTCAAATCGGGCGCAGCGAAACGCCGAAGATACGCCGCGTGGACGGTTTTATTTCGATGAGTAAAAACGATGTGTCCGCACTGCGTTCTTCAATGGCGCTTGCAATGGACGATGCCGACCTTTTATTTTTACAGGATTATTTTAAAAAAGCGGGGCGCAATCCTTCCGAAACGGAAATCCGCGTTTTGGATACGTATTGGTCCGATCACTGCCGCCATACCACTTTTAACACGGTACTCGATTCAATCGAAATTGAAAAAGGGGATTTTTCCGATTCCGTTGAAGCTTCTCTTGGCGAATATCGAGCGGTGCGCAAATGTGTGTACGGGGTCGGGGAAAAAGCCAAAGACGAAACCTTGATGGACATGGCGTGTGTGTATGCAAAGCATTTAAAAAAGAACGGGGCGCTTGACGATGTGGAAGTTTCCAAAGAAATCAACGCGTGTTCGGTGTTCATCGACGTGGATAAAACAAACGGCGCACGCGAAAAATGGCTTTTGATGTTTAAAAACGAAACGCACAATCATCCTACCGAAATAGAACCGTTCGGCGGGGCGGCAACCTGTATCGGCGGTGCCATCCGCGATCCGTTATCGGGCAGAGCGTGGGTGTATCAATCGCTGCGCGTTACCGGCTGCGCCGACCCGCGCGCACGGGCGGCGGACACTCGTGCGGGAAAATTACCGCAGCTGAAAATCACGCGTGAAGCGGCCGCAGGATTCAGTTCTTACGGAAATCAAATAGGGCTTGCAACCGGACAGGTTGCCGAAATCTATCACCCCGGTTTTGAAGCCAAGCGTATGGAATTGGGAGCCGTTATTGCGGCTGCTCCGGCTGCGGCGGTTAAGCGCGAAGAGCCTCAAGCGGGCGACTGCGTCATTTTGGTCGGCGGTGCGACGGGGCGCGACGGTATCGGGGGGGCAACCGGTTCTTCCAAAGTGCATACCGAAATGTCCGTTACGCAGGCGGCGGCCGAAGTGCAAAAGGGAAATGCCGTTGAAGAACGTAAAATTCAGCGTTTGTTCCGCAACCGTGAAGCTGCGCTGCTGATACGGCGCTGTAACGACTTCGGAGCAGGCGGTGTTGCCGTTGCCGTCGGAGAACTTTCAGACGGCGTGGATATCGATTTGGACAGCGTGCCAAAAAAATACGAAGGATTGAACGGCACCGAACTTGCCGTTTCCGAATCGCAGGAACGTATGGCGGTAACGGTGCGCGAAAAAGATGCGCAGCGCTTTATCGAACTTGCCGCGGCCGAAAATCTGCACGCGACGATTATTGCAAAAATCACCGATAAAAAGCGTCTTGTTATGAAATGGCGCGGCGACACGATTGTCGACTTGGAACGCTCTTTTTTGGATAGCGCCGGTGCGCCGCGCCGCGCGCGGGCAAAAATCCGTTCTCCCGAGCGGAACGCCGCACCGCTTTCAGTACCGCTTAAAACGGTACGGCAGGCTTTGAAAGGCTCGGCAACACTCACACAGGCCTGGCTTTTAAATCTGGGCGATTTGGCCGTATGTTCTCGCCGCGGTTTAAGCGAGCGCTTTGACGGAACCGTCGGTGCGGCAACCGTTTTGTTTCCTATGGGCGGCCGGTATCAGGCGACGCCGGAGGCCGGCTGCGCAGCCAAAATTCCCGTACCCGTTTCCGAAGATACCTGCACCGCAAGCCTCATGGCTTTCGGCTACGATGCGCATATATCCGACTGGAGTCCGTGGCACGGCGCTCAATATGCGGTGCTGCAGTCTTTAACCGCAATAGCCGCAATGGGCGGCACGGTCGAACGCTGCCGTTTGAGTTTTCAGGAATATTTTGAATCGGCGGTTTCACCCGACGCATGGGGAAAACCGGCAGCCGCCTTACTGGGCGCTTTGAGTGCACAGCAGGCAATGGGAGTGCCCGCCATCGGCGGCAAAGATTCAATGTCCGGCACTTTTAAAGATATTCATGTTCCGCCCGTGCTGGTGTCTTTTGCCGTAGGTGTTACGGACGTTTCCCGTATACGCGGCGGCGCTTTTTGCGATGCGGGAAGCTTTGTCTATATGTTGAAAACACCGGCAAAAGCGGATCTTTCTCCCGATTTTGACTGTTTTAAACAAAACTGCCGTTTTTTAGACCGGCTTCACGGCTGCGGAACGGACGAAGCGGTAAAAGCCGCCTATCCGGTACAGGCGGGCGGTATTGCCGAAGCGGTAAGCAAAATGGTTTTCGGTAACCGTATCGGCTTCGATTTCGACACGGATTTTTTTGCCGGAATGCTGAACGAAGATTTGTTTGTGCCGTTGTACGGTTCAATCATTATCGAAAGCGCTTTGCCTCCGCAAACAATCGAAAAAAAAGCGCAAGAGTGCGGCTGTGCGGTTCCCGTATTTTTGGGAAGGACAACGGCACATCCGTATATTTCGGCCGGAGACACAAAAATCGGTATTGCCGACATGCTTGAAGCGTGGGAAAAGCCTTTAAGCACCGTCTTTGCCCCGCTTTCGGACGCGGACCCGAAGGCAGCGGTTTTAAACGGCGAACAGCATATGCCCGATTTTGCGCTGAGAAAATACGGAGAAAAAACGTTTAAAAAACGGGAAAAAGGTGCGGCACTTACAGGCGGAGCAAAGCCTCTCGTTTTGCTTCCTGTCTTTCCGGGAACAAACTGCGAGTACGATATGCAGCGGGCATTCGAACTTGCAGGCGCCCGCACCGAAATTTTCGTACTTAAAAATAAAAGCGTAAGCGATTTACGCGACTCACTGTGCAGCTTGGAATCGGCACTTAAGCGCTGTCATATTTTAGCCTTTTCCGGCGGATTTTCGGCCGGAGACGAGCCGGACGGTTCGGGTAAATTCATTGCAAACATGCTGCGCCGGGAACGTATCGCCGATGCCGTACAAAACTTGCTCGAAAACAGAGACGGCCTTGTGCTGGGTATTTGCAACGGCTTTCAAGCCCTGATTAAAACGGGACTGTTGCCCTACGGCTGCATTCTTGAGCCGTCGCACAATCATCCGACATTGAGCTTTAACACAATCGGCCGGCACATATCCAGAATGTGTACAACCCGTATCTGCTCCGTTATGTCGCCGTGGGCGCAGGATCGAAGTATTTTGTCGGGAACTTTGCACACGATTCCGATTTCGCACGGAGAAGGCCGGCTGTTAATTCAAACCGAAACCGCAGCCGAACTGTTCAAAAACGGACAGATTTTCAGTCAATATGTCGATGAAAACGGAATTCCCGCCGTCGCCGAACCCGACAATCCCAACGGTTCGGCCTTTGCCGTTGAAGGAATTACCAGCCCGGACGGACGCATTTTGGGAAAGATGGGGCACAATGAACGCTGCCTTGCCGCCGAATCCCGCGGCGTATTAAAAAATACGGGCGGCAACAAAGAACAAAATATTTTTGCCGCCGGCGTCCGCTATTTTATGTAAGGAAGACACGGTTATGAACTTACACCTTTCGGAGAGTAATATGAAAAAAGTCCCGCATCGGTTTTCTTGTGCCGCATCCTTGTGCTTTTTAATCACTTTGACGGCGGCGCTGCCGTGTTTTTCCTGCCGTGCGTATGCAGGCGTATGGCAAAAGGATTTTAACGAAGCACTGTCGGCGGCGCAGATACACAACAAAAATATTTTTTTGCTTTTTACGGGCTTGGGCTGGGATACGGCGAGCGAAGAATTGCAAAGTGCGATTTTCGAAACGGATGAATTCAAAAAAGAAGCCGGAGGTAAATATATTTTGCTGCACATAGATGTACCTGCAGCCGAATCGCCGGGAAGCATGTCCGCCGCTGCAGCCGAAACGTATCAGCTTGCGGTAAATATGGGGGTTGAAGCATTGCCCGCCGCCTTGCTTGTGACAAAGACGGGGCAGCCCTTTGCTTTTTTGCCTATGACATCTCAAACAAAAACGCCGAAGGATGTACTTTCTCTTATAAAACGCGAAGGAAAAAAAGCGCGGAACATCAACACACTGTACGCAAAAATGCAAAAAACCGAAGGAACCGCCAAGGCAAAGGCGATGGACGCATATATAGAAGCCGTCCCTGCGCGTTTCCGTTTTGCATTAGCCGATTTATTTGCCGAAATTATAGCCGCCGACCCCGAAAACAAAACCGGCCTTTTGGGAAAATACAAATTGCGCCAAGCCTTCGAAAACGCTTCGCGGGCATTTCATGCAGGCGATTTGGAAAGCGCGTTAAACGGCTTTTTGGTACTTATCAACGAAAAAGATTTACTTTCGCCGACCGAATTGCAGGAAGCTTATTATACGGTTGCCTATCTTTCCGCCCAAAGCGGAAAAATCGCTCAAGATGAAGCGGTCGCGTATTTACGGCAAGCCTACAGCGCCGCACCGAAAAGCGAAAAAGCGGCGGATATCCTAAAACTGATAGATTCTCTTTTGGGAGTCGAAAACCGGCCGGCGACAGACGAAAATACGGATTCTGCCGCCGGTTCCGTAACGGAAAAATGAATACGCAAGCGGCGCCTTTGTTTATAGCGGCGGCAGGTATAGGATGCCTTATACTGATTTTGCTTTCGGTTGTGTTTTCCGCTGCGGAAACGGCTTTTTTTTCGCTTAACAAGCTGTGCCTGCGGTTTTTGCGCGATAAAAAACACAAAGCCGCACTTAAAGCCGGAAAACTGCTGGACGACAAAACACGGCTTTTAAACACCGTTTTGGTCGGCAAC
>CAUTRX010000091.1:0-5286 GCA_963540775.1 uncultured Treponema sp.
CCGTAACTATTTGTTTCCGCGCTCTCTTGCGCTTCCGTATAACGACGTAACGGTTGCGTGGTTTGACAGCCGCAAAGAAGAAATCGAAGCGCGTAAAGAAGCAAAACGTGCCGAATCCGCCGGTTTAAAAGACAAATTGAGTGCTCATACATTGACGGTCGTTATGGCGGCAGGTCATAACGGCAAACTGTACGGTGCGGTTACCGCTCAAACGGTTGCCGAAGCGCTGGCGAAAGACGGTTTTGAAATTGAACGCAAGCGTATCGATATTCCCGGTGTAACCATTAAGAGCGTCGGAAAATACACTGTCACTGTCCGTTTGTACGAAGCGCAAACCGCCGAATTCCCGCTTATTGTTGAAGCTCAGCCGGAGCCGGAACAACCCGGTAAAAGTACAAAACCGGCAAAAAAAGAGCGCCGCTTTGATAAAGCCGAACAGCATGCCGAAGAAGAAAACAGCGACACTGACCAAAATCCTGTAAGTGAGGCCGCTTCCGATTCAAACGAAAAAGCGGAGTAACCCGGACAGCTAATGGCATCGCTCAAGGATAAGGTTCCGCCTCATAACTTGGATGCTGAGCAAGCCGCTTTAGGCGCGCTGCTCCTTGACTGGGACGCTGTCGGAACCGTCATTCGGTTTTTGCGTCCCGAACGCTTTTACTCTCTCCAAAATCAAAAAATTTTCGCCGCAATACTGACGCTTTATAATGACGGTATACGCGGCGATATTATCACGCTCATTGAACGTTTGCGTTCTGCAGGCGAACTTGAGGCCGCAGGCGGTGCCGCCTATATCAGTTCTTTAACCGATACGGTGGCCACCAGCGCGAATATAGAATATTACGCAAAAATCGTTTTGGATCAATCCATCCGCCGCGATTTAATAAAAATTGCCGCCGAAATTGTCGCCGATTCCCACAACGAAACGGTAGACAGCCGCGCGGTACTTGAAGAAGCGCAAAAGCGTATTTTTGATCTTACCGATTTGAATACCGTACATGCTTCCGTTTCCGCAAGCGAATTGGTCAATAAAGCTATCGAAATTATTGAAAAATTATTTCATGACAAAAAAGCGTATACGGGTATCCCTTCGGGGTTGGAGGATTTGGATAAGCTGACCAGCGGTTTTCAGCCTTCCGAATTTATCATCATCGGGGCGCGTCCTTCAATCGGAAAAACGGCAATGGCGCTTTCCATGCTTCAGCACATTGCCGTTGAAAATCGGATATGTTCGGCATTTTTTTCGCTGGAAATGTCGAATATGCAAATTATGATGCGTCTTTTGGCTCAAGAATCGCGTATCGCTTCGGAGCGTATCCGTACCGGGTATTTACGCACTGAAGATTTTTCCAAACTGCAACAAGCGGCGGGAAAAATTTACGAAGCGCCTTTGTATATTGTCGATACGCCGAATATGAAGCTTTTGGATTTACGTGCGATGGCGCGCCGGCTGCGTGCACAAAAACAAATAGAAATTATCTTTATCGATTATATTACGCTCATTCAAAGTGAAAATACGCTTATTCCGCGCCATGAACAAATTGCCGAAATTTCGCGTTCTTTAAAAAGTCTTGCCCGTGAGTTGAATATACCGGTGGTGGTTTTATCGCAGCTGCGACGCGATGCCGAAAACAAACAGCCGACCCTTGCCGATTTGCGCGAATCGGGCTCTATCGAGCAGGACGCCGATTTGGTTATGTTTATTCACCGTAACAGAAATGAATCAAGAAATTCGGCCGACCCCTGCGATACCGAATTGATTTTAGCAAAACAGCGCAACGGGCCGACCGGCTCTTTAAACGTCGTGTTTATGCCCGTGTATACCAAATTTGAAAACAAAGCTTATTAACGCAACTTTATCCGTGCGGAAAGTCATATTTCAGTTATCCGCACGAAAATCCAGCCATTCGCCGTAAACCGTAATATACCGATTTTTCAGCAAACGCAACGTTTTACCGTCATACCACGATATACCGCCGTCGGTGTTCAACACCGCAAAAACCGTGTCCGTTCCCGCAATTTTTATCGGCAGGGCGGAACTTCTTTCCAAAAGTGCATTCTTTTGGTCGGCAATGCGATAAGCGTGAATCCGATTTTTACCCACGTTTGAAAACAAAACGCCGTTTTTAATCCACGTAAATGCGTTGTTGTCTTCATCCGCCCATTTAAAAACAGGTTGATATTGTTTTGTCTGCGGATAAAACGCAAAGATTTCCGTGTGTCCCAGAGTTCCGCTTGCCGCATCCTTCGGTATATTTTGTACCGAAACGGCAGCGGCTGTAAGTGCCGCTCCGTAAAGAACATCGTCTTCCGTTTTGTCTTTGGAAAGAGAAAACGCTATATCAGCTGCGGAAGGCAGGGCGGCTATTTCTTTGGTCACGGGATCTATTTGTACAAGTGCCGATTTGGGATTGCCGGCGGCACTTTTTGCCGCAATTAAAATATCCGGTGTATATAAGAGCACATCCTGTATACCCGTTCCCGTATACGGCTGAGTGACCGCGCCTGTTTGCAAATTACACATTTTAACCCGCATGTTGCCTTCAACACCGATAACCGTATCTTCGAAAACGTGGAGCACATGCAGCGGCAAATTCGGCGAAAACAGATTTTTTACACCGATGTCCGACACAAATTGCACCGTTTTTTTAGTGTGTTTTGACCACAAAATAAAACCGCCGTTGCACGTTTCTATATTTGTATAACCGTTATTTTGTGCAACGGTGTAGATATCGGCGTTTGCACCTGAGGATTGAAACACGGATTTTTCAGTCAAAAAGTAAAAGACACCGTCCGCTCCGGCTATATCGTAAACGGTATCGTAAATGCGTTTTGAAACGGGAACAGCCGTATCGTTTTTTGCAAGGGATTCAATATCAAAGGCATAGACATTGCCGGAATTTGTTCCCGCATACACGGTGTTTCCTTTTTTGGCGGCAAGAACCGGCACTTCCGATTGAGGAAAATACAGTGTTTTTAAAGTACGCGGCTTACTTTGTACGTAGCCGTCCCGTGTTTCAAGCATTTTTAAAAACACTTCTTTTCCGTTCATGCTTAAATAGTATAAATCGGTATCCGAAGACGAGGTACATAAAATCGGTTTTGATTCTTGAATGAGCGCGGTCCGTTCTCCCGTGTCGGCACGGAAAACATAAACAACTTGATTTTTTACGCCGGCAAATAACACGTTGTTGTAAAACAATGTGTTTTGATTTAAATCGGACGGAAGAGTCAAATTCATTTTTTCTTTTCCGCTGCGTAAATCGGCGTATATCAAAGAGCCGAACGGTGAATACATAATGCAGGTGTTTTCGCTTTCGCTTGTCATAGCGAATGAAACAATACCGTTTTGACTTTTCAATTTTGCGGGAATGATTTTACCGTTGTGCGGATCCATGGTGATTAAACCGTCGGTGTTTGTCATACCGATGAATAAGTAATTGCCCTTGGCGGAATAGGAAAGACAGGCAGCCGAAGCGTTTAAACGTTTTACAAATTTTCTGGTTTGCGACGGCCAGTTCCATACCGAAATTCTGTTAAGCGAAAAACCGTCGGTTTCATAAACGGCTATATCTTATCCGTTCGGGTGCAAAGCGATCATTTTTATGGCGTGTTCGGAAATTTGAAAATGCTCGCCCGTTTCGTTATTCGTCCATTTTATAATAAAACCGTCTTCTCCGGCTGTATACAGCGGAAAGGAAACAAAATAGTCGGCATTTTTTTCAGCAGCAAACGCACTTACGGCAGCTTTGTGCGGCTGTGGAGAAATATGTACTTGTGCATATAAAAAAGCTGCCGTATACAAAAATACCCAAAGAGCTGTAAAGCATTTGCGTTTTGAATACAAAAAACCATGCATATGCTACTCCCGTATGCGGTATATAATTTTGCTTATGTCGGTAAACATCCCGAAAGCAAATATCAGTGCGATAAAAATGATGCCTATAAATTGAATCCGGTAGAGGGTGCGCGGCTTTAAGCCCGTACCGCGTACCAATTCTATAAGAGCATATAAAATAAGGCTGCCGTCCAATACGGGAATCGGTAATAAATTCATAAAAAAAAGCGATAAACTGATAACGGCCAAAAAATTTAACACGGTTACCATCCCAGTACCGAAGCTTTCGGAAAATCCGGCTTTTGCACTTTCGCCGAGTAAAACGCTAATGCCTATGGGACCCGAAACAGCCCGAGTTACGTCCACTCCTTTAAACAAAAGTCCGATGCTTTTGACGGTTACGGCGAGCGTTTTTCCCGTTTCTTTTGCTCCCTGCACAAGGGCGGGAAAAAAAGCGTAGGTTTTTGCACGGACTTTTTCGGCACGCCACTGAATGCCTTCTATAATGTGTTTTTGCCCGGCATCCGTTCCCGTGCTTAAAACGGCCGAATAACGCTTGCCTTCGCGTTCATATATAATATCCGCCCGTGAAAGGTTTTGCGCGGCTTTAAGTACATCCGATGTATTGTGCACCTGCACGCCGTTTAACTCGACAATGCGGTCGCTTCCTTTTAACCCCGCCTGAAAAGCGGGCGAATCTTTTACGATGTTTTCGATAATCGGCTCAACCCAGCTTACTATACCGATTTTTCCCGCACCGCTTGATTTATCCAATTCCGGAACAACGGTAAAATCAAGGATGTTTCCGCCGCGCTCGACTTTGACGTTCACTTCTTCCCGGGCTGCAAGCGCAACGGTTTCGATTATATCCGAAAAATTTGTAACGCTTTTTCCGTTTAATTCAATGATGCGGTCACCCGTTTTTAAACCGGCACGCGAAGCCGGAAAGTCCGTTCGGGCATTTTCCGATTTCACCGTAAAAGCATCTTCGGCTAAAATAATTTTGTTTGGCGTTGTGTAATAATAATACCCTGTCATTGCAATGACGGAAAAAGCGACAAAGGCGGACACAAAGTTTGCAAAAGGGCCGGCAAAGGCGATACACAAGCGTTTAAAAGGATGTACACCGTAAAACGAATCTTTTTCGGCGACAACACGCTCGAGCTTTTGTTCCATCGCGTTTTGAAAATCTTTTTCGCCTTTCATGCCGCAATAGCCGCCGAAAGGAATGAGCGACAGACGGTAGTCGGTTCCCCGTATTGTTTTGTGTAAAAAAAACGGCCCCATGCCGATTGAAAAACTTTCGACTTTTACACCGAAAAGCCGTGCAGCTGCAAAGTGCCCCGCTTCGTGAATAAAAACAATAACGCTTAAACCCAATAAGCCGTACAGTATAGTCATAAAACCTCTTTTATGCGATTTTTTTCTGCCGCTTCAATTGAAATGCG
>CAUTRX010000092.1:0-5247 GCA_963540775.1 uncultured Treponema sp.
TACCCCAATCAACTGTCCGGCGGTGAACAGCAGCGCGTTGCTCTTGCCCGCGTCATCGTTATGGAACCGTCACTCTTGTTGATGGACGAACCGCTTTCGAACCTTGACGCAAAACTGAGGATTCACATGCGCACGGAAATTCGCAGAATTCAAAAAGCGCTTGGAACAACATGTTTGTATGTTACGCACGACCAATCGGAAGCGCTCACTGTTTCCGACAGAATCGTCGTTATGAGCCGCGGCAAAGTCGAACAGATCGGAACACCGCTTGAAATATACGGCAGCCCCGCGTCGACTTTCGTCGCCGACTTTATCGGTCAAGCGAATATCGTTCCTGCAAAAGTGCAAAAAATCGAAGGCGATATGATTACCGCGTCGATTTCTTCCGTCAATACGGTAACTGCGAGACGGGGCTGTGCAGTCTCTCCGGCGGTGAATGCAGACGTATTTTTTGTCGTCCGTCCCGAAAACATTTCCCTACAGGATAAGGATGCCGGTTCCGTCAAAGCCGTTGTGCAGACTTCTGTTTTCGTCGGCAGTCACGTCGAATACGATCTACTCTTCAATGAAAAAACAGCTATTAAAGCAAGTATCGATTTTAAGCCGGATATGAAACTCTACAAAAGCGGAGATATTGTATCGCTCGACTTTGACGAAAAGACAACGCTCTTTTTGGATAGGTAAAAGAGTATCTTTAAAAAGTAAAAGCGCTTTGTGAAATTAAACCGGCCGCTGCTTAAGGAAGCGCGTCCTGGATGTGAAAATCCGGCACGATGACGTTTCGATTATGTATTTGTCAAAACTTTCCCCGGCTTACGCTTTATTAGGGAGCAACTGCCGGAGATGGTTTCATCTCCGCGCTTTATGCAGTACAGATGCTTGTCCGTTAATCGAAACCCGAATGTAGTATCAGATATATGTTTACGCCTGCGGCATTTATAACTTGAAACACTTTCTGAACAGGTCTATTGCTTATTTAACCGCACAAAACAGTCATTGGCTGAAATAGATTCTTTAATGTAGACTTATTTAGGAGGAATAATTGATCTATGACTACCATCCAATACCTATGTCAAATTTATAAAATTGGCACAGGGCGTAAAAAATTCCGACAAGAGCGGACTTGTACCGGCTAGAAAAACGGATACGCCCCTTGCTTTTTATCTTTTCAAAGTTTATAATCGCTCCATTATCGAATACATTACAGAAACTTCCGAAAAGCCTTTGTCTGCGGGGGTTTTTGCACATAACCAAACTACGGTGGGAAATCAATGGAAATTATTAAACGGACGGGGCAGCGAGAGGCGTTTCAAAGCGTAAAAATTGTGGATGCAATAGCGGCGGCTTTTAAAAGCGTGGGAACGGATACCGGACCGGCCGCCGAACTGACAGCCGAAATTGAAGATGAAATAAAACGGCTCTATGAGGCGGGAAATCAAATCCACATCGAAACAATACAGGATCTGGTTGAAAAAACGCTGATAAAACACAATTATCCGGCCGAAGTAAAAAGCTTTATTTTGTACCGTGAAAGCCGGACAAAAAAACGTTCGGCGCGTAAAAAAATAACACAAACCTTTTGCACCCTCGACTTGGATGCCGAGTTAAAAGCGATCCAAAAGGACTTTACCGAAGAAGAATATTCACTCGACGCGCTGTATCACAAATATGCGGCGCTGAAAACGGACAGTGCAAACGATGAGGAAGCCTTGAGTGCGCTTATTCGTGCGGCAACGGAAATGACCGGACAGGAAGCACCAAAATGGGAATACATAGCGGCGCGTCTTTTGATGATTCAATTCCGTATTAAATTAAACAAAACGCTTGCACAGGCGGACATTCACGGTTTTTACGATAAAATCGTCTATTTGACGCGCGAAAATCTGTACGGCGCATATATTGCCGAAGCTTATTCCAAGCACGAAATAGACGCCTTTGCCGAAGTTATCGCGCGTTACGATTCGGGGCAGGACAACCGCAATCACCTTTTTACCTACAGCGCGTTGGATTTATTGTTGCGCCGTTACGTTATCCGCACGCGGGCGAATGTTCCCATCGAAACGCCGCAGGAAATGTTTATGGGCATTGCCATGCATTTGGCGATGAACGAAAAAACGGAACGGAATAAATGGGTACTGCGCTTTTACGATATGCTCAGTACATTGCAGGTAACCGTCGCCACGCCGACGCTCTCCAATGCGCGCAAACCCTATCACCAGCTTTCGTCCTGTTTTATAGATACCGTTCCCGATTCGCTTGAAGGCATATACCGTTCCATAAACAACTTTGCGCAAGTGTCCAAGTTCGGCGGCGGCATGGGGCTATATTTCGGTAAAGTGCGTGCTTCAGGCTCGCCGATACGCGGCTTTCAGGGAGCGGCGGGCGGCATTGTCCGCTGGATAAAACTTGCAAACGACACGGCGGTTGCCGTAGACCAGCTGGGCGTTCGGCAAGGCTCGGTAGCCGTCTATCTTGACGTATGGCACAAAGACATTCCCGAATTTTTGCAGCTGCGGACAAACAACGGCGACGACCGCATGAAAGCGCACGATGTCTTCCCCGCCGTTTGCTATCCCGATTTGTTTTGGAAAACGGCAAAAGAAAATATAGACGCTCCTTGGTATCTTTTGTGCCCGCATGAGGTTTTAAAAGTCAAAGGGTATGCGCTTGAAGATTTTTACGGCGAAGAATGGGAAAAACGCTACACGGATTGCGTAAACGACAGCCGTATTCACAAAAGGGCTATTACGGTCAAAGAACTTATCCGCCTTATTCTGAAATCTGCCGTGGAAACAGGCACCCCCTTCGCCTTTTTCCGCGATACGGTAAACCGCGCGAACCCCAATCCCCACGCGGGAATGATTTACTGTTCAAATCTGTGCACCGAAATTGCGCAAAATATGAGTCCGGTTGAGTTCATAAAACGCGAAATACGGAACGAAAACGGAGACACGCTGATTGCCGAAATTACCAAAGGCGGCGATTTTGTTGTGTGCAACCTTGCTTCTTTAGTGCTGGGAAATATCGACATCGACAAAGCCGGAGAGCTTGAAGCGGTTACCGAAAGCGCGGTACGCGCATTGGACAACGTCATCGATTTGAATTTTTATCCGGTAGCATATGCCGAAATTACCAACAAACGGTACCGTTCAATCGGATTGGGAACGGGCGGCTACCACCACATATTGGCAAAAAAAGGAATTGCATGGGAAAGCGATGCGCACATTGCCTTTGCCGATGCGCTTTTTGAACGGATAAATAAAGCGGCGGTAAAAGCGAGCGCATCGATTGCCGCCGAAAAGGGCTCTTATCCCCTGTTTGAAGGCTCCGACTGGCAGACGGGCGCCTATTTTGAAAAGCGCGGCTACACGGGAAACGAATGGAATGAAATTAAAAAAGCGGCTGCACAAGGAATGCGCAACGCATATCTTATTGCGGTTGCACCGACCAGTTCTACATCGATTATTGCCGGTACCAGTGCGGGCGTAGACCCGATTATGAACCGTTATTTTTTGGAAGAAAAAAAAGGCAGCATTATGCCGCGCGTCGCCCCCGATTTAAGTCCGGCCACCTTTTGGCTGTACAAAAATGCGCACAATATAGACCAAAAACAGTCTATCCGCGCGGCGGGAGCAAGGCAGCGCCACATAGATCAGGCGCAGTCGGTAAATCTGTACATAACAAATGCTTTTACCCTGCGGCAGGTTTTGGAGCTGTACATACTCGCATGGGAGCAAGGATTAAAATCGATTTACTATGTGCGCTCCAAATCGTTGGAAGTGGAAGAATGCGAATCCTGTGCCGGATAAAAGCGGCACACCATAGAGGAGATTATGAACAAAGCGACAGAGAACATACACCGGCATTTGCCGAAAAAGGCACTGTTTAACGCCGACGGCGACACGGACGTTGTAAAGCGGCGCATGATAGGCGGCAACACCACCAATTTGAACGACTTTAACAATGTTAAATATACATGGACAAGCGATTGGTACCGCCAAGCGATGAACAATTTTTGGATACCTGAAGAAATCAATTTGCAAAACGACGTGCAGGAATACCGCCGCCTGACAAGCGAAGAGCGCAGCGCATACGACAAAACGCTTTCGTTTTTGGTTTTTTTGGACAGCATTCAAACGGCAAACCTCCCGTCAATCGGCGAGTATATCACTGCAAATGAAGTCAACCTGTGTTTGGCGATTCAAACCTATCAGGAAGCAATCCATTCGCAAAGCTACGGTTATATGCTCGACACCATTTGCAACCCCGCCGAACGCAGCGATATTTTGTACCAATGGAAAAACGACGAACATTTGCTTGCGCGCAACAGTTTTATCGGCGGTCTGTACAACGATTTTCAAAAAAATCAAAGCCCGTACACGCTGGTGCGCACCGCAGTGGCAAATTATATTCTGGAAGGCATTTATTTTTATTCGGGCTTTATGTTTTTTTATAATCTGGGACGCAACGGAAAAATGAGCGGCTCCGTGCAGGAAATCCGCTACATCAACCGCGACGAAAATACGCACCTGTGGCTGTTTCGCTCGATTTTGCAGGAATTGCACAAAGAAGAACCCGAATTATTTACCCCCGATTTGATTGACGAATACCGCGCTATGATTAAAGAAGGCGCCGAACAGGAAATAAAATGGGGGCATTACGTTATCGGCGACAAAATAAACGGCTTAAATAAAACGATGATAAGCGACTATATAAAATACTTGGCGAATTTGCGCTGCGCCAATTTGAAATTCGAGCCAGTCTACGAGGGCTATGAAGAAGAACCGCACGCTACCGCGTGGATAAGTCGGTACAGCAATGCAAACTTAATCAAAACCGATTTTTTTGAAGCAAAGTCAACCGCTTATGCAAAATCGACCGCTCTGGTAGACGATTTGTAGGCGTCCGTCCCTGCTTCGACGTTGCGTTTTCAGGATACCTCTGCATTATAATGTAGCACCACCGCTGCACTGTAATGCAGCACACTCCTGTGCTATAATGCAGCACCACCTCTGCACTATGCAGAAGTGCCGTACACGGTAATGTACGGCACTCATACAAAGCAGCTATTCGCGTACCGCCATTACTTTACGCGTTTCGTCAATACCCGGACCGGTAACGCGGATAAAATATAACCCGCGCGCAACTTCGTCGCCGCGCTTGTTTGTACCGTTCCATTTAAACAAGTGTGTGCCGGCTTCGGTGCGGCCGGAATGCAGTACTCGTATTACATCGCCGTCCAAACTC
>CAUTRX010000093.1:0-5234 GCA_963540775.1 uncultured Treponema sp.
TATCGGTATGATAAAGTTCGCTGATAAAAATACCGTAATCTTTTACTATACGAAACAAGTTCGGTTGTTTCATGTTCATAATGCTGCCTCCTTCCGGCGGGACCCGCTAAAAATCAAAGCTTTAACCCGGTCTTTGATTTAAAGTACCGTATTTTCATAATACCACAAAAGGAGCAAAAATCAAGAGAAACATACAATACGGAATCCGCAAAACATTGAAGCCATCGGCTTGTTTTGTAAGAAGCGGTTTGATAAATGTACAGGGCGGCACTGAAAATCAGATTCGATTTTTCCGGTTAGACAACTCGAACGCTGCCTTTATTTTGATACAAAAGCACCTTCGGCTGCGCCGACATAAAAAATTCTACCGTCCCCGCCTTGAAAAAAAACCGGCACTTCGGTGCGGTTATAGGCAATAAAACCGCGCTCATATTCTTTATACGCTGCGCCCTCGGTTATCCGCACCATCGGCGAAATACTTTTACCGAAATCGGTGCGGTAAAAATCATAGTACAAGTGCCGATGATCCGAGACAGAGCTGTCGCCGTTATTGTCGGCATACAAAAAATAACCGTTTTCGGGGATGACGCAGGTCATAGCCGCAAACAAGCGGGCGGCTTTGAGGTTTTCTTCGGTTTTTCTGTCGGCGATGTAATCGCCGCGTGTTATTTTCCACGGTTCGACCGCTATCACCTTAGGCCATTGCAAAGCCGAATCCCAATACAGTAAAGCGTCTTCAAGACGCTGAACGGAAAAAATTCCCTGATCGGTTTGTTCTTGTTCGTAGGTTAACACGTATGAATCGCCGGGTTTTCCCTTCCATAATTCGGCAAATACTCCCGAAAGATAAGAAAAACACGGGTCTTCCGTGTTCCAGCCGACATTCCCCATCAAAATAAATGCGGCTCCGGCTTTTTTTCTGATTTCTTTTAAAATCGAAAGCCGTACTTCCTGCATCTTTTTTTTACTTCTGCCGTTTCCCGCTTTATTGCTCCACCAATCAAACATAAGTCCGTCAAACCCGGCCTTTTTGTAATTGTCCGCCTTCTCCGCCAACAAAGGCGCCCATTCGCGATGTTCAAAATTCAGCATGAGGGTTTCAGGATATTCGGAATTTTCGAGGGCTTTAAAATGTTCCTGTAAAAAAAACGGAGACTTTTGCGACAAATACCGCTCCTGCGGCCGATACGAACACCAATCGGCGGATATGAGATACAGAGTACGTTTATCCGTGTGCATTCGGTGCATTTCCGCCGCCGGCAATACGGGCTTAAGCGCTTCCACGTTCCGATTAAGACCGCGGCTTGTCCATATCAAACTGTACGGATGTTCGGCAGTGTCGGCACCGTCGGCTCTGTGATTGGTACTCCACGGGCAAAAAATCGGAACGGTCGGCTTATTTTCTATTTTTGCACGTATCGAATCGCGCGATACCGCAATAACGCTGCGGGAGGCTTCAATATCCAAATCGACAAGCAGGGTTTTTGTTTCGGTTTGTGCTATACTGATTTTATCGACGGCGATTGCACCGGCAGCGCCAATCGTCCACTTGATTTGATAATCCTGAAAAAACTCCGGCGTAAAATTTAAATGCGCAGTACCCTCGGTGCCTTTGTCTCCGCCGATATATAAAGCGGCAAAGTTATACCCCGCTTTCGCCGCAGACGGCGAATAAAACGACACCTCAAACCCTTTACTTCCTGTTTCCAATATGCGGTAATTAAAAGAAACTCGGTACGTTTTACCGATCTCCAGCGGCAAATGTTCGGGATCGGTATATAAAAAAGCGGTGTGTTTTCCGTCTCCGTAGTATGAGCCTTTGAGCGAATACACACCGGAAATACGATCGGAGGGGGCATCGGATAAGACGCCGTATTCGGTTACAACGAATCTGTCGTCGTTCAAAAATAAAACGGCATTTTCATCTTCACTCACACGATGAACGGCAGGATGCGAAACAGTGGTTCCGTTACCGAAATCACTACACCCGAAAATGCAAAGACACGGCAGGACGCAGCATAAAGCGCGTATACAATCGGTCGGCTTTTTTCCTCTTTTCATATAATCTTCCTTTACCCGAAACGCAACAAGACACTCAAGCAGCATCTTTCGGGCTTTCTCCATTATACTACCCGGATACTAAAGCACATTATGTAATAAAACTTTTATATTTACACCGGCCGTATAGCCGAAGAATATAAAACCTGTTCGGAAACACAGTTATCGAACAGGTCTATTTTACAAGCGGAAAATAACCCCCGTTTTTAAAACAAAATTATTGGCAATTACGGTTTTTGCTGCGCCGCCTTTCAAACCGCCTGCCGATACCTCGCGAACCGTTTTAATCGGCACAAAATAAACCGTGTCGGCAGCTCCGATATACATACCCAAAAACGAAAGCGGATAAAAAGAAAGCACGGTATTGACACCGGCACCGAACATAAGGTCGGTCCGAATGTAATCGGCATTTTTCAGATTTACGGAAGTGTCTTTTGCATAAAAGCCTATTCCGCCTCCCGTAAAAATATTAACAGGCCTGTCTTTGAAAAAAGTATAGCCCGCTCCGGCTTGCATGTCCAAAACGTAAGCCCCCGTCTTTAAAGGAAGGTTTGCCGAATCGGCTCCGTGTAATAAATCGTTGACATTTTTTTGCGGAAAAGCGATTTGCAGCATTGCATAAAAATAGTGCGCCCGCATATCGAGCGAAAAACCGAACGCATTACCGTCTTCCTGCACGGAGCCGGTTTTTACCTGTCCGTAAGCAGTCGCCCCTCCGCTTGAATCGATATCCGTCAGCAAAAAATAATTCATGTATGCCGCTCCTGCGGAAACATTCACGTTTTTTTCACCGGCAAAAAGCGGCAAACTGCAAAAAATCAGTACAATTCCTAAAAACTTTTTCATAATCCTCCTAAACGCTTTTTCCGCCGAAAGGGGCAGCACATATTTTAAATCAGTGTTTTTCAAAAGCCAAAAAGCCGAGCGGCAAAACCGCGCTGACACTGCGTGTCCATGTAGAAGAAAGCAAGCCCACGGAAACCGCGTAGGCGTTCACGTACCAAAAAGTATCCGGCGATCCCGAATTCTTAAAATCGGCGTCTCCCGTTTGCGGATTCTTTAAATGTTCGGAAGCGGCGGCAGCAAAATAAAAGGGGGCATCCGTACTGCGAAGCGGAAGAGAAAAACCGGCAGCCGGAACGCCGTCATACAGCAGCCCCGCTGAAAACCCGCCGTCATCCGTAAGGCGAAGAACGACCCGATGATTGCCTTCAATAAGCAGCTCCTGTTTTTTCGAATTTTTTTCTATACGAAGCCGGCGGTAATTTAAAGACTGCAGTTTATAAAATCCGTCAACCTTCAAATCGGCATTTACCGCGTTTATCGCTTTTGCATCCTGCTGAAGTTCCGCAATCGAATTGTAAACGCGGTAATATATTTCCGTTCCCGAAGCAATAAAACTCGCATTTTGAACCGAAGTAAATTCGAATTTACGGCTTTCATCGGTACTTACCGGAGGCAAATGGACTACACCGTCGGCGGCATTTTGCGGCACAGCATCGCGCGGCGGCTCCATTCGGTAAAAAGTTTCCAAACCGCAGGCACTGCACAATAATACGGCAAAAAATAATTTGTACACTGAGCGGAAGCGTATCATACGACCCCTAAAAATTAATGCACTTTTCCGGCGGCGCGCAAAGCTATCACGCGGCTTTTTGCCAAATTGCCCCAATCGGACGCGGCAAAATCGGCATATTCGGCATTTAATTTTTCGTATTTTTCGACAGCCTGCGCGTAATTACCGCGCCCTTCTTCAATACGAGCGGCATTAAATAAAGCGCGAGCGGCAAGCGGAAAATCTTTATGCTGCGCCGCTTCGTCAAAATAACGCACTGCGGTTTCGGCGTCGTTCAGTTCTTCACTGCATACCGCCGCATTATACAAGCATATAAAACTCGTGTACGCGTCTTTTTGCGAGTCGGCGGCAGTGAGCCAATAGGTACGCGCCTTTTCATGCTCTCCGTCGGCAAAGACGGCATTTGCAAAAGCCATTGCCGAACGCGTTTTCACAACGCCGGAAGTCGTTTCCACCAATGTTTTTAATTCTTCCAAAAGTTCCGCTTTTTTTTGCTTATCCGCCTCGGCGTCTTTAAGCTTTGTCAATTCAAATTCAATTGAATCCAGTTTTACCAATCCCTTTTCTTTTTGCACCGACAAAACGGACAAAGTAACGCCGACAGCGGCGGCCGAAGTCAAAAGAACGACGAGAATTCCTATAAGCACTTTACGGTGCGATAAAATAAACTGTGCAACCAGTGCATTCGCCGTTTTGTTTTCCGTTTGTTCCATTGTATAACTCCTGTTTTATGTTAACGGGCGTACCAAAACTCGGTTTGATTTTGGATATACCCGGCCGGTTTTTAATAAGTTTTTGTTTATAAATGACTTATTAAAAACATCACAAATTAAATTGTAAGGGAACCTTCCGGAAACGGAAGGTTTTTAGGTTCCCTACCGTATTGAAAGCTCATTCATCAAGCGCGACACATAGGTGCGCTGAATACCGAGGACTTTCGCCGCTGCGGTTTGATTCCATCCGTTTTGCTCCAAAATCATTGTAACGTATCTTTTCTTAAAATGGAATAGGGCATCCTTTAAAGACATATTTTTTGCGCCGACTTCGGTTTCGCCGCAGGCAAAAGCCGCAGGTGCAATGTCGCGGCAATTTATCCGTAAATCCGCGGCGGTAATTACAGGCGGAGTTCCCAACACACACGCGCGTTCTACGGAATTTTCCAATTCGCGTATATTACCCGGCCACGAATAAGCGTAAAGCAAATCGATTGCATCTTTTGAAAACCCGCTGAAATTCTTTTTGGTTTCTTTAGCGAATTTTCGGCAAAAAAATTCAGCCAAAGGTTCTATATCGCCGTGGCGCTGTCTAAGCGGCGGTACGGTAATCGGCAGCACGTTGAGGCGAAAGTATAAATCCGAGCGGAACGTCCCCTCTTTTATCATCGTTTCCAAATCGCGGTTGGTTGCGGCGATAATACGCACATCCGACTTTATCGTTTTAGTGGAGCCGACTTTTTCAAAACAGCGGCTTTGAATAACACGCAGCAGTTTTGCCTGTAAATTAAGGGGAAACTCTCCTATTTCGTCTAAAAAAATAGTACCGCCGTGCGCCGCCTCAAAGCGCCCCGTAAAATCGGAAACCGCATCGGTGAAGGCGCCGC
>CAUTRX010000094.1:0-5226 GCA_963540775.1 uncultured Treponema sp.
AGGGGTCTTGCACCCCTATGCCTTGCCAAAGAATGTATATCCTGTACATTCTTTGGCTTCGACTTTTTGCTTTTCGGCAAAACCGCCGGTAAACCGTTTGCATTCTACCGGCAGCAGTTGTTTTAATTTTTCGTCAAGCACGGATACGAAAAACGAAAAATTATCTTTTTTTCGCTCCGATTTTAAATACGGGGCCAACCTTTACGGAGAACACATTCGAAAACCCAAGACCGTCGAAGGTCGTCGTAATCGTGACAGGCACGGTTTTCACCTTATTCTCTCCCATGTTGAATATACCGACTCCCAGTTCATCGGTGACAAGAACATTGATCCCGAACGAATCCGTAAAAAAGTACTGCACACCGGCTTGTATCGGAATACCGATACAAGCCTCCTCTGCTGCGTGGTTGTTGAATTTCGCACCGCCATAATAGGAGTCCGGCAGCATAAACCGCCCTGCCAGTCCCGAACCGATGTTAAAATAGAGTTTGTTATCGAGAGACTTAAACGTATATCCGAATATTGCACTCACACCGAGTTCTAAGCCTTTCTTAATGTCACGCGTAAACACAAGCTCTTTACTAACCTTCGGCGACTTAACAGTTGCCTTCCCGCTTCCCGTCGTTGGTGCTACAAACGTACTGAACATAAACGTAAAACCGTTTTTTGAGATGCGTCCCGATGTCAGCCCTATTTCCATCAAGTTCATACTTGAAACGGCGGAAACGGTGTCGGATACGCTTATCTTTACAGGCGGCGTTGTATTTGAAACCGTTGTTACTTCCGTTTTCACATCACCGATAAATCCCATGCCGGCATAGCCGATGGCCGGAGAAATAATGAATTCCTGCGTAAACGCGTACGAGGAAACCAACAAGCCGATAAAGAGAGCTGTAAACACTTTCTTCATTTTGAACTCCTTTTACAGTCCGTTGACTGCAAATACTGTGAATTTATTTGACGGGCAGCCTGCCCGTTAAATACGAATGAACGGCACCCTCCGCATTTTTTATTTGTGCGGCGGCTTTAATACCCGCCGTCCTCGGCAACGCTCTGCATCAAGGTTGTTGATTGCCGCGAACAGAAAAATCTTGTTTTGCTGATGATGAGACAAAAAACGGGCAAGAGCGGAATACCCGCTCCGTGCATATGGTTCGCTGTGAGAAAAATAGTGTCTGTATGTAAATTTATTTAGGCACAGCTCGCCCTCAGCTGTGAAGCTGTGAAGCTGTGAAGCTGTGAAGCTGTGAAGCTGTGAAGCTGTGAATTTTGCGCGGTTCCGCGGTACCGTGTCAAGTACCTGTGCGGACTTTTGTGCATAATATGCCGGGAAGACGTGTAAGTGTTATTACAGCCTCGCGCTATCATGGGTGCAAGTATAGCACGGTTCGGGTAAAGTATCAACCTTTCGCGTTTGTGCTTTCATGTGTGTGCTTTTCGGGTTATATACACTCAAGTGCCGTTTCAAACATGGGTTCAAGGGCGCTCATGCGCTCCGAATCGGCAAGCCCCTTGCCCGTTACGCAAGAGTCGGTGTGCGTAAGAATCGACAGCGCTTTTTTGCCCAAGCGGGCGGCTGTGCAGTAAAGAGCATAGGTTTCCATATCCTGAACAAGAGCACCCATTGCCGCCCAGCCCTGCCATGATTCGGCCGCTCCGATTGCATTGTAGTCCGAAAACATATCCGACGAAAAAACCTGCCCTGCATGATAGCGGAATCCCTTGTTTTCCGCGACGCCTGCGGCTTGCCGTAAGAGGTCGAAATCGGCACAGGGATTAAAGGTTCCCGGAAGTCGGAATTGATAAGCATAGTTTGAGTCTGTGGAAGCGCTCACAGCAAAAACCAAATCGCCGAGTTTTAAATAAGGCTGTAAACCGCCTGCGGTTCCGATTCGTATAATACGCTCGACTCCGTAAAACGAATACAGTTCGTAGGCATAAATGCCCGCCGAAGGACCGCCCATACCCGACGCCATAACGCTTACGAGGTTTTCTCGGAAGGTTCCCGTAAAACCGAGTATGTTGCGTACGGCGGTTACCTGCCGCGGATTGTCGAAATAGTGCTCGGCAACATATTGTGCACGTAAAGGGTCGCCGGGCAAAAGCACCGAGGGGGCAATGTCGCCTTTTGCGGCGCTGTTATGAGGTGTAGCCATACGGCGATTATAGCACTAACGGGCTAAAATGTGTATACTGGGGCTATGATTCATGTGCGCGCCGAACAGGTAAGCTTTGTATACCCCGAGCGGAACATTCACGCTTTAAAAGATGTGTCGTTTACGGTTGAGCGGGGCGAATACATTGCCGTCCTGGGGGCAAACGGTTCGGGAAAAAGTACGCTCGCCCGCCTTATCGCAGGTTTTTTGCCCTGTACATCGGGAACGATTGAATTGAACACCGCCCCTGCTCAAGCGGAGGCGTGCAAGTCTGTAGCCGCCGGTGCCGATTTATGTGACAGTGCCGGACATTCCGCCTTTTCGGCGCAAGACGGAGTGCATGCTGGCCGACTACAAAAAGAAGCGCGTACAAGCGTACCTGCGGGCATTGTGTTTCAAAACGTGCAGGATCAAATCGTCGGGGAAACTCTTGCGGCCGATACCGCATTCGGGCCTGAAAACCTCGGTTTGGATGCGCCGCTAATAGAAAAGCGCTGTTTTGAAAGTTTAAGCCTTGTCGGCCTTTTCGATTCCCGTTTTGAAAAAACCGCCTCTCTTTCTCTCGGACAAAAGCAAAAGCTCGTTCTTGCCGGCATTTCGGCTTTAAAACCGGAAATGCTCATTTTGGACGAAGCCTTATCCATGACCGACCCTGCAATGCGTTCGGCGGTACTCGATTTTCTCGACGAACGGCATGCCGAAGGTTTAACTCTCATTCACGTTACGCACGACCTTGACGAAGCATTGCGTGCCAAACGCATTATTGTATTGAAGGACGGAACGCTAACTTTTGACGGCTGTGCGTCGGAGCTTCGGCAAAAAAACGATTTTACGCGCGCTCTGTTTCCCCCGCTCAAAGCGGAAAAAAATGCACAGCGCCGCACGGACAACGGCGCGGCCTCCGAGCCCGAAAAGATTGCACTTCGGTTTTCACACCTTGATTTTTCTTACCGCAGCGGAACACCGATTTTCAAAGACTTTTCACTCGATATATATGCCGGCACACTGACTGCGCTTACGGGGCGGTCGGGTTCGGGAAAATCGACTTTGTTCGAATTGGCTGCGGGACTTTTACAGCCCGACGGCGGCGAAATCCTTGCGCACGGAACCCCCGTTTTAGCTCTTCAATCGACGGAAAGCGCTTTATTTGAAGAATTTGCCGCCGATGATGTGGCGTTCGGAGCGCGGAATCAAGGCTGTACCGGCGAAGAATTGCGCACCACGGTACAAAAAGCGATGAATATCTGCGGCCTTCCTTTTGAAGACTTTGCCGACCGCAAAATACGTACGCTTTCCGGCGGCGAAAAACGCAAACTTGCTCTTGCGGGGATTATCGCACTGCAAAGCGATGTGTACCTTTTTGACGAACCGACCGCCGCCCTCGACCCTGCGTCGCGGGTGCAAGTGATGCGCAGTTTGGCCGCTCTTGCCGCATCGGGTAAGACGGTACTTTTTTCGACACACCGCGAAGATGAAGCGGCCTTTGCCGATTACCGCGTTGATTTGGACGCGCCGAAAATCGCTTTTTCTTCCCCTCTGTGCACCGATTCCCGCCTGCATAAAATACAAGCGGCGGATACCTCTCTTTTGGAAAAACTGCGCCGAACGGCCGCCGGCTTATACGAAAAACGCCCCGGCTTTTTGCATACCGCTCGCCCTATGGTTAAAATCATTCTTTTTTTGAGCTTGTTTACCGCATCCTTGTGCATTAATCATACGGCGGTTTTGGCATTGTTCACTTGCGGCGCCCTCGTGTACGCAGCTGCCGCACGGTTTTCCTTTATAAAATTGGTGCGCCTTTTTTGTAAGTTTGTTCCGTGGTTGCTGCTTTTTATCGTATTTCAATGCATTTTTTTTCCGGCGGCGGACGGGGAACCCGTTTATTTTTTATGGAACGGGTTCAGTCTTACGCCTTCAAAATTGAATTTGGCGGCGCTGACGGTTTTGCACACGGCATGTGCCCTTCCGCTGTTGACGGGATTTATGTACTCGTGCGAAAGCGGAGAATTGCTGGAAGGATTAAAAAAACTGCTTTCGCCCTTGGATAAACTCGGCATAAAAACAAAATACCTTTCGTTTACCTTTGTGCTGGTGTTCCGTTTTTTGCCGATTTTGGCCGACACCGCGTCTCAGATAATCAAAACCCAGCTTATACGGGGGGCTCTTGCGGATGATGAGCGACGAGGCTGCAATCGGCATGAGCGCTGTACTCTTAAAGCGGGGAAGGGCGGCGCAAAAAAACGCAAGGGACCGTTCAGCCGTGTGCGCGCAATGCTGCCCTTGTTTGTTCCGCTTATAAATCAAACTCTGCGCCGTGCTGAAGCGTTCGGCGAAACGCTCGATGCGCGCTATTTTTAAGCGGCGGCGGGTATGCTTTTACGCAAAATTCGACGAACAAAACGTAGGCCATAACTCTGGCATAATATTTTTTTTGGCGTTATACTAAGGCTATGGAATCCGTAAACCGATTTGATTTTTGCCCGCACTGCGCCTCGGTGCGGATTGCATATACAGAGGGGCGCAAGTGGCACTGTCCTTCCTGCGGCTTTACGCTCTACAACAATACGGCTTCGGCCGTAGGATTGATTATAAGCGTCCGCGAAAAAGGCGAGAACTGCGTGCTGTGCATAAAACGCGGCAAAGAACCGCGTAAGGGATTTTATGCTTTGCCCGGCGGCTTTTGCGACCCCGGCGAAAGTGCCGAAGATGCGTGTGTGCGCGAGTGCCGCGAAGAAACGGGATTGACGCCGCTATCGCTCCGCTATATTTGCAGTGCGCCCAACACCTACGAATACAAAACTATCGTATATAAAACCTGCGACCTTTTTTTTGAAGCTCGAATAGCCCCTTCACAGGGCGGCGGTTTTTGCAAAAATCTTGCGGCACAGGACGGCGGAGAAATAACGGGCTATAAACTGTTTCCCGTTTTGTCTGCCGAATCGATCGATGCAATACCCCTTGCATTTCCGTCGGCGGTTTACGCACTGAAAACGTGGATAACCGATCGAAAACACTGAATGTCATAAGCCGGATTGAGCGCCGACGCGGAACTGCGATAAAGCTCTAATTA
>CAUTRX010000095.1:0-5226 GCA_963540775.1 uncultured Treponema sp.
ACTTCCTTGTACAATTCTTGCTTCGGGTTTTGTTCGCACAAAACCCGCGTATCTAAGTCCTCAAGTTTCGCCTGCGAAACTTGAAGCGCAAAATCCGCTTGCGGATTTTGCGCCCTCGTCCGCTTTTGTTTCAAATCCTGCACACGGATGTGGGCAAGAATTGTACCTCCCTGTACAATTCTTGCTTCGGGTTTTGTTTGCACAAAAACCGTTTATCTAAGTCCCTGCCGGACGTTCAAACACAGTTCCCGCATTATGCGGCACGGATGCCGCAAAAGCTGTAAGTATGCGACGTTTTAGGCGTTAGCCTAAAACTCGAGACACTCCCGCACACAGCTTAAAGTGTGCCGTTATTTTGACGGGTAAAATCACATGGCTGCCGCAAAAAAAGCGCCATGGACGGCGGTGAAGGCCGCTACGCCTTGAATTTTCCGACTTCGTCTGCCGGATTTTCGATGCTGCCTTATAAAGTTCAGGAGACGTGTTCAACCACCAGCACATCGCCTGCGGCAAGACGGCTGCTTCCTTTGGGAATAATAAGGCGGCTGCCGCGTTTTATGAGTACGATAAAGGTATCTGCCGAAGCGATTTCGGCCAGGGTTTTGCCTGCCCAGTCGTGATTGGCTCCGAGCGGCAGTTCAACCAGTGCTTCGGCATCCGCGCCGTCCTGTATTTGGTGTGTAAAGACCTGCGCCGCCAAAACCAATATGTCACCGCTTTGGACGACGGTTCCCCCGCGCGGAATCAGGCGCTGTGCTCCGCGTAAAATGAGCACCAGCAGCGTTTCCGGCGGCAAAACGAGGTCTTTTATTTCTTTTCCGTTCCACGGGTGGTTGTGCGGCTGCGTTACCTGAATAAAGCGAACCGGTATTTCATCGGGATAGTCGTTGAATGTGTACAAAACGTTTGTGCTGTCGTCGATCATATTCAGTTTTTTCGATGCGAACGGTAACAGGCTGCCTTGTACAAAAATGGAAAACAGCACGATACAAAACACGATGTGAAATAAATCGTGCTGCAAGGGGGTGCCGTGTCCGTTCTGTACGGTGCTGACCGCCATAACCGCAAAAACGATTGAAGCGGCCCCGCGTAAGCCGGCCCATGACACAAGCAGTTGCTGGTTTGCGGGAAAACGCGACGGTGTTAAAATCAAAAATACTGCGAGCGGGCGGGAAACAAAGGTTAAAAAAAGGGCTGCCGCTATGGACGGCAGCAGTACAGTCATAATCGATGACGGAAAGGCCAGCAGTCCGAGCAAAAAAAAGACAAACATTTGCACCAAGCCCGTTATTCCGTCAAAAAAATGAACGAGGGGTTTTTTATGCGGAATATTGCTGTTTCCCAAAATAATGCCCGCTATGTAGGCGGATAGGTAGCCGTTGCCGCCGATAAGGGATGGCAGTGCGTACGATATAACCGCCGCCCCGATAACGAATGCCGAATCGAACCCCGCGTCGGCAAATTTGAATTTGCGCAAAATAAAGGCGGAAGCTTTTCCCGCCGCGATACCGAATGCGGCTCCGTAAAGGAGCTGCGCCAAAACCAAATATATTAAAGCCGCCGTGCCTTTTCCTTCTCCGCCGTTTTGCATTTGTAAAACCGACAGGGCTATAATCGTAAGCATGTACGACATAGGGTCGTTGCTTCCGCTTTCGGCTTCAAGTAAAGAGGCGGTGTTGTAGCGTAAGTTCAGTTTTTTTGAGCGCAAAATATAAAACACCGAAGCGGCGTCGGTCGAGCTTGTTACCGCCCCGAGCAAAAAACTTTCGCCCATGGAAAGTTTCAGCACAAAATAGCAAAATGCGGCGGTAAAAAAGGCGGTAAATACTACTCCTATGGTGGACAGCAAAAACGATTGAACGGCAACGGGTTTTGCCGCGCTCCATTTTGTTCCGAACCCGCCGTAAAACATAATAAAGATGAGCGCCGCCGTACACAGTTTTTCGGCAAACGGATAATTATTAAAAGAGATTTTAAACACACCGTCGGAGCCGAACACCATACCCAAAACGATAAACGCCAAAAGCATGGGAATGCCGAGTTTGGAAGCGACTTTGTTGAGCAGTACGCATAAAAAAATAACGGCGGAAACCGTCAATAAAAAAAGCGGCATAAAACCCCCGCAGTGTAGAAGTATGCGCAAGTATATTGGAAAAACGTTTTTTTTCCAATATATTTTTGGATATATCGATTTCCGTCCATGCCGAATCCCGGCCGGAATGTTCACCTCCCCCTCTTGACAATAGTTTTATATAAAACTATTATGCGGTATACTTTTTTGAGAGGAATACAATATGAAAGTAAGCAAACTTTTTGCCGCAGCCCTCGTCGTTGCGGTTTGTTTTTTCGCTTCCTGTTCCGGTGCGAAAAAGACCGAACGGAAAATTGCGGTTTTTGTGCCCGGCGTTGTTGCCGGCAGCCCCGTGTACGAAATGCTCAGTGCCGGCGTCACTCAGGCGGTTGAAGACTACAATGCGCAAAACGGCGCATCGGGTACGGTCACACTCAGCGTTATAGAAGCGGGAACGAATCAGGCTGAGTGGAGCACAAAATTGACCGCTCTTGCCGCGACAGGCGAATACGAGTTGATTGTGTCGTCAAATCCTTCGCTGCCGGAACTCGCCGCGCCGCTCACCGAGCAGTTTCCCAAGCAAAAGTTCATCATTCTCGACGGCTTTCTTGAAGGAAACAAAAACATCGCGACCGTCCGCTACAATCAGCGCGAACAGGCTTTTTTGGCCGGCTATGCCGCCGCGCTGGTAACGGGTGCGCCTTCTTCGCTTATGCAGTATGCAAATGCGCAAAAGAAAATAGCCCTCGTTGCCGCACAGGAATATCCGGTTATGAATAATGTCATTTTGCCTTCATTCATTGAAGGGGCAAAAGCCGCCGACCCCGAAACGAGCACGGAATTCCGCATTGTCGGTAACTGGTACGATGCGACAAAGGGCGCCGACATTGCGCGCACCCTGTATGCCGAAGGCGTGGACGTAATTCTTCCCATTGCCGGCGGTGCGTCTCAAGGAATTATTGCCGCGGCGAAAGAATTGGGATTTTACATCACATGGTTTGACGATAACGGATTTTCAAAGGCACCGGGGTATGTCGTTTCGAGCTCCGTTATGGAACAGAAAAAAAACGCATACGAGCAAACCTTGCAATTTCTCGAGGGCAAAACCGAATTCGGTACGGCGAAAACACTTGGCATAAAAGACGGCTATATCGATTTTATTTTGGACGACCCGCTTTTTACGGAAACAGTTGACGAAAGCATACGTTCCCGATTGGAACAGGTTTTTGCCGATATTAAAAACGGAACGCTTGTTTTAACTGCACAAAATTAACGCTGCTTCGGCCGCCGATGGAAAAAAGGCTGTGTATAAAAGCCGTGCGCAAAGCGTTCGGCAATAAGGTTGTACTCGATAATTTGAGCTGCGATTTTCCGGCCGGAAAAGTGTACGCCCTTTTGGGCGAAAACGGTGCCGGAAAATCAACCCTCGCGTCTCTTATAAACGGTGAAAAAACGGCCGATGCGGGTACAATCGATTTTCAAAACATAAACTCCTGTGCCCTTGTCCATCAGCGGCCCCTTTTAGCCGACAGGCTGAACATCCGCGACAATATTATACTCGGGAGCGAACCGCTGCGCTTCCATCCTTCCGTAAGCCGTTTTGCCCCGTTTTTAGGCTTTATCGATTTTAAATACGCGCAAAAACGTATCGACACACTGATTCGGGAGTGGAATTTACCGATACGGGTACATGATAACGTTGCGCCGTTAAGTGCGCAGGAACGGTTTTTTACGGCCTTTGCCGCGTCGCTATACAAAAACCCCGACGTCCTTATACTGGATGAGCCGGGGGCGGTTTTAAGCGGCGATCAAAAGCGAAAACTGTACACCTCACTGCATGATTATGCCGAAAGCGGAAAAATCGTTATTTTGATAACGCATAATATGAACGACGCGCTGGAGTTTGCCGACGGGATTCTCGTTTTGCATGCCGGACAAAAGCCCGTTTTTGTAAATTGCGCCGAACGTTCCTGCGGTGCGGATACGCTGTGCGCTTCGCATATTGAAAAACTGGTATTCGGCTCGGCGTGCGGCGCAACCGATGCATACGGCATTCTCGAACCGCACAATCCGCAAGCAGTGTCGTCTGCGCAAACTCAGACGGTACAAAATTTCGTTGAACGGAATACCGGTGAAATTCCGCTGCTCAGCGTTCACAACTTGAGCTGTACGCCCGACGGCGGTTCGCCCCTGCACAATATCAATTTCAGTGTGTACGCGGGTTCGATCACCTGTATTTTCGGCTACCGCGAAAACGGCTTGGAAACGCTCGAAAACCTTTTGACGGGAATGAAAAAACTTACATACACCGGCCATATTACACTGGGCGGCAATAGCGAATTATCCGCGTCCGTACGGCACAAAAATCCCCGTACCGAGAGCAAAAAAGAAATGCCGGAAAAAGGGCCGGTAAACTTGCGCGCTTTCGGGGCGGGAATCGTGCCGTTTAACCGCACTTTCCGCGCATCGAACCCCGCCCTCACGGTTGAACAGATTTTAACCGTGTATTTAAAACCGCAGGACGCGGTAACAGCCGCCGATTATGCGCAAAGCCTTATTACCCGCGCGGGCATACACATCGGTACGGCAGAACGGGCTTCAGCCCTGTCGGGCGGTATGCTCCAACGATTGATTATCGAGCGCGAAATCGACGCACATAAAAAACTGCTGATTTTATGCGAACCCGAACGCGGTTTGGATATCAATGCGGCGGCGGCTTTGGTGCGGCGTTTACAGCGCGCTGCCGACGAGGGAACGGGTATTTTGCTCTTTATGAGCGCCGGAAATCCCGTAACGTTTGACTGCCGTTTCCGCTATTTTTTACGAGGAGGCTGTCTGCATGAAGCCTGATGTACGTGCCGCTTTACGGTTTGCGCACAAGATTCGAATTGTATTTCGCCATGTGCCCTGCGCCACAGCTAAAACAGGTTCGCTTTTTTTTGCGGCGCCGCTTGCGGGACTGCTTACCGCGCTGTGCATTATTGTGCTCACGTCGAACCGGCCGATGCAAGCCGCCGGCGCTTTTTTTTCGCTCCCGTTCACATCAGTGTATTATGCGGGAACATGGCTTAATGGCGCTTCGCTGTTGATTATCGCAGGCTTGGGCGCCGCCCTTGCCATGCAGGCGGGGAATATCAACTTGGGCGGCGCAGGAC
>CAUTRX010000096.1:0-5209 GCA_963540775.1 uncultured Treponema sp.
TGTGCAATGATACGCGCACTTTTTGCGGGACGCTCCTTTGTGCTGCCTCAAGACGTTAAAGACGCGGCGGTACAAGTGTTGCGTCACCGCCTCATTTTATCCTACGAGGCGGCCGCAGACGGTGTCGACGCGGACGAACTTATCGAAAGAATTCTTTCCCTTATGCCGGTGCCCTGATATGAACCGCTCGAGCGCACTTTTACCCCACGCCGGTATTCTTGCAGATAAAGCCGCCTCCCTTCGCCTGCGCGCGCGCAGTCTTTCGGACAGCATGAGGCAGGGGGGCGCACGTTCCCTGTACAAGGGACGCGGCATCGATTTTTCCGGTGTCCGCGAATACCTGCGCGGGGACGATGTTCGTGCAATAGACTGGAACGTAACCGCACGCATGGGTAAACCGTTTGTCAAAATGTTTGAAGAAGAGCGCGAACTGATTGTCTTTTTAATCGTCGATATGTCCGCTTCGATGGACAGCGGCAGCGGAAAATATTCACGATTACAACAGGCGGCACAAACGGCGGCTTCCGTCATTTTCGCGTCGGTTCACAGTGCAGGCTCGGTCGGCTGTGTTTTGTTTGACGGAGAAATCCTTTTTTCCGCAGAACCCAAAGGCGGCAAAGATTATGCAATGCTTTTGTTTTCAAAACTGAATAGTCCGCCGCCGCGCAATACGGCGGGAACCGCCTTGAGCCAAGCTTTGCGCGGCTCGGCAGCACTTTTAAAAAACCGCTCGCTGGTGTTTGTCATATCCGACTTCCGCTGCAGCGGCTACGAAGAACAGCTTGCCTCGCTTGCCTTAAAACACGAAGTTGTTGCCGTGTGCATTACCGACCCCTTCGACGCCGCGCTGCCCGAATGCGGCGGGATTCCCTTTGCCGATACGGAAAGCGGATTCCGTACCGTACTGCCCACGTCGGCGCACAGTTTTCAGCGCGAATGGAAAGATTTTCATAAAATGCGCGCCGAGCGCCGATACGGCCTTTGTATGCGCCGCGGCGTTTTTCCGCTGGATATTTCGACCGAAGAAGACCACCTGCACAGATTGATAGACTTTTTTGCATCGAGGGAACGCGGATTATGAAGCGGAAAAGCTTTACATACCGCCGGCATGCGACGGTTATCTGTTTTTTTTTCGGTTTATGTGTGCTGTGCCCGCCGATGAATGCGCAGACAGCGTTGATTCCCAAAGAGGTATATGTCGGCGACGAAGCCGAAATCCGTTTTGAATTTTCATACGAGGACAATTTATTTGTGAGCGGCGATACGAGTCTTTCCGTGACGGCGGCAGCCCTCGAGGCCTCCGGCGCACCGGCCGGACTGCTGTCCAATCCCGATTACACTGTGCAAAAAATAACACTGAGCGGAAGCGCTCCGCTGTATGTTTTATCGTTTTTTTTCGTCCCGTGGAAAACGGGCAGTCTCGATGTAGGTGCCTTCGATTTGGCTTCGGTGTTTGAAATATCGGTGCAGCCGCTTCCGATCGATATTCCGCCTGTTGAAATTCAATCGATTACCGCAAAAACGGGCGAAAAAAACATACGGCACCCGCTCGGTCCCCTTATCATTCCGGGAACAACTTATATCGTATTCGGCTTTTGCGCCCTCATTTTGATTTTTACCGCCGTTCTCGTCGGCCTTTTCCTCCGCCTTCCGCGCATCCGGAATTTTTTTAACCCCCTTTTCGCTCGCTTATTTTCTTCGCACAATTATCTGAAAGCATGCCGCGGTCTTTCAGTGCTGAAAAAAAAGGGGGCTTCTCTTGCCCCCGCCGTTTTTTGTACCCGCCTGTCTTCGATTGTGCGGAATTATCTTGAAGCCCGCTTTGCACACCCGTTTACGGCCAAAACAACAGCGGAATTGACGGGCGCTTTTTCCGAATTTTTTGCCTGTAGCGCCTCGGAAAAATCATACGAGTGTATGCACAATTTGTATGAAGTGTGCGCACGCTGCGATTACATCCGCTTTTGCGGTAAAAGCCGCATCGATTTTCCCATTGAAGAACGCTTTTCCCTTATCGAAAAAACACACACGGCACTCATATACTTTGAACAGCCGGAAGAACCCGAGGAAACCACCGATAAAAATAAAGCGGAAATCCGCAGCGGTACGCTGGCCGTGTACAAAGGAGGCGGCGCATGAGCGGTTTTGAAAATCCCCTCGCCCTTTTACTGCTTTTTTGTATTCCCCTGTATTACATACTGCGCTCGCATGCTTTTTTTTCGCCGCCGTCTTTTTTGCTTCCCCTTGCCGACTGGAAGGGCACGGCATTTGAATGGAACCGAAAAATCGATATTTTTATGCGCATTTTGTCGAACGTACTGTTCGCCGGCGGCTTTGCCGCACTTGTTGTCGCTCTTGCCGAGCCGGTACTTTCCGAACAGGAAAAACGCTTTATCTCGCGCGGTGCGGAAATTATCTTTGTTGCGGACACCAGCCCCTCAATGGCGGCCTTGGACATAGGCGGCGTGAGCCGCTTAAAAGCCGCAAAACAAGCCGTTTCGCTTTTAGTGCGCGAAAATAAAGGCGCTTCCTACGGTCTTGTCGCCTGCGCTTCGGAAGCCGCCCTGCTGGTACCGCCGACAATGGATCAAAAAACTTTTTTTACGCGCCTCGATGCGACGGAAATAGGAGAAATGGGAAAAGGCTCGGCACTGGGAGTCGGTATCGGAACCGCCGTTTATCATCTTGTTTCTTCTTCCGCACCCGTAAAAAGTATTGTGCTGCTTACCGACGGAGAAAATAACGCCGGCTCCGTCCATCCGAACACCGCCGCCGCACTGGCAAAAGATAACGGCATTCACTTGTATATTGCGGGTATCGGCACCAAAGGCTCGGTTCCCATTGAATACACGGATCCCGAAAGCGGAAAAGTATATTCGGGCTTTTTGGATTCGGAATTTAACGATTCGGCACTGCGTGCCCTTGCCTCCGCCGGAGGCGGCAGCTACTACGCGGTTGAAAATCTTGCTTCTCTTTCTGCGGCGCTTCAAAACATCGGTTTAAAAAACACAGTAAATCAATCCTATACCGTCAAGCAAAAAAAACAATCTTTTTACGCTCATTGCACTCTTTTTTCTTTGTGCTGTTTTTTATCGGCGTGGATACTGCGCCGCCTGTACTTACGGGAGATTTTTGTATGATTTTTGAACACCCCGAAGCCTTTATTCTGTTAAGTGCGATTCCGCCGGGTATTTTGTATACGGCTGCCTATATGCGCAAAGCCGCACGCATAACGCAGGCACATGAGGCCGGGCGGTTTCTCATACGGCGCATAAAAACCCGCTGCATTTTGTGGTCTTTTGCATGGCTGTGTGCCGTAACCGCCCTTGCCGACCCCACATGGGGAACCGAACCCGTCCCCGTTCAGCGCAGCGGAAACGCCGTATGTTTTGTCTTCGACATTTCCTACAGTATGACCGCGCGCGACGCATTAAGCGGAAAAAACCTTTCGCGTTTGGAATTGTCGCAGTGTCTTGCACAGAATTTGCTGAGCCGTTTTAACGGTACGGCGGTAGCAGTTGTACTGGCAAAAGGTGACGGTGTGTTGGCACTTCCGCTCACCGAAGACCGTAATGCCGCCGAAAATCTGATTCGAACCCTTTCTCCGGCAATGCTTTCGGCGCCCGGTTCAAGTATTGCCGCCGGTATTGAGCGGGCGCTCGACGCCTTCCCGCCCCAATCGGCGCGCAATTCGGTCATTATCGTGTTTACCGACGGCGACGAAACCGAGGGCAATATAGCCCGCGCCTGTAAACACGCCGACAACTTCGGCATACAGGTTATTTTAGCCGGTACCGGCAGCGAAACAAAAAGCGAAATTCTTGCAGGCGACGGCAAAACGACAGTACAAACCGCTTTACGCAAAGCAAAACTTGAAAAAGCGGCGGAAAACAAAAATGTATTTTATATATCCGCAGCCGATAAAAAAGCCGCGGATTTTATGCTTCCGCTTATAGAACCCGCTTCATTTTTTCCCGCACAGGAAAACGTTTCCGCCGGCACGGGATACGAAATGCAAAAACGCAGACACCACAGCCTTTTTTCGGCATTCGGCATTATTTTTTTTATTGCGGGTTTTGTCGTTGTGTACATCCGCCCGACAAAAAAAACACCGCTTGTCCTGTTCCTTTTTTTGCCGCTGTTGGTATTCTTTAACGGATGTTCTTCATGGCGAAAAGAAAACGGGGCTGTTTTACTCGGTTCGTACCACTGGACGCGCCGAAATTATCAAAAAGCCGCGGCATCTTTTTTGACCGCCGCACAGCAGGCACGCGATACGCAAAACGAACAGTTGCTGCATTATGCTTTATACGGGCTCGGTTCGGCCTATCTTATGCAGGACGAATATGCGGCCGCCGTTGTCAAATTCGATGAAATTCCGCCGAACGGCGCCGACGCCGTATTATTCGCCGCCTCGTACAATAAGGGTATAATCGCCTACCGCGGCGGCAATTTTTCCGAAGCCGCCGAATGTTTTAAAACCGCGCTTAAAATCGACAATTCAAACTTGGACGCTAAAATCAATTTTGAACTCTGCCTTTCTCAGCACGGTTTAAAAGCGAAACCGGCAATAGGAGAACGCACCCCCGCCGAAGCGCACAATGCACCTCCGGGTGCCGAAGACGCGGTATTTTCGTTAATAAGGGAGAACGAGCAAAAAAGATGGAAAAGTACATACACCGAATCCGAATCGGGTTCCGTACCCGATTTTTAAAAAAGAAAATATTAAAACAAAGCTTTATCGGCATTGCGGCAGTGTTTTGCACCTTCCTCTGCGCAGATGCCGATATGCGGTTTTCCGTTCCCGTGTCGCAACTGCCCGCAAAAACGGAAAGTTCCTGTTCGTTTGTTTTGGAAATACCCGGCACCGCCCCCGCCCGGGTAGAGGCCTTTTTCGGACAGCTGCCGGAAGGAGTGCGCTTTACGGGTTTTGAAAAAAAAACGGCGCCCGACGGCGGGACACACTTAACCTATTCGGTTTATGTTTCCGCAGAAGGAGAAGTACAGCTTCCCGCGGCAACCGTGCGTATTGAAGACATCTCTTACACCGTTGCATTTGATGCGGTGCAGGTATCGAAAAATCCCGAAAGCCTCGTTCCCGAATTTTTTTTCAGCGCTGATGAAAGCGTCCGTGCCGGAGAAAAACTGCACATATATCTTATGGGGCGTTTTTTTCGTTCGGTCGAAGCTGTGTATACTGAATTATCGG
>CAUTRX010000097.1:0-5207 GCA_963540775.1 uncultured Treponema sp.
ACATAAGAAACAGGTCGGCGACACGGGCATGTATATCCCGAATAACCAAAATCCGCAGCCGCCGTTTTTGATCGTAAATGCGTTTACAAAACAATTTAAGCAATATGAGCGCTATTTGCGGGTTTCCCGTAATTAAAGCCTCAAAGTTTTCTTTGTTGAATTCCAATACTTCAACTCTGGTAACCGCAACCGCTGTAGCCGAACGCGGGGAATTTTCCAAAATAGCCATTTCGCCGAAGAATTCCGAAGGCCGCAAAATATCCAGATTTTTCTTAGTCCCCTTTACGCATTTGACCAGCTGCACCGAACCGGATTGAATTAAATAAAAACTGTCGCCCGGCTCGTACTCAGCAATAATCACCGTACCCGCTTCAAACGTTTTTGCAAACCGGGAAAATGCGGGAAGAGAAAACTGACTTAAAGCACTCGGAATTATTTCCTGAGCCGGAGTTTCGACATCGCGGCTCGGGCGCGAACCGCGTTTTTTTTGCATGTCCAATTTGCGCTTTGTATCGGTATACAGCTTTGCGGCCGCTTCTTTATTGGACGCAGTGGGAAAACGCTTTAAAAGATTCATACATACATCGCAACATGCCTGATACTGCTCGTCTTCAAGAAAGCTGCGCGCAACGGACAACATCCCCGTCGGCTGATCGACATCGGTATTGCTGTTTAAAATCGATTCGGTTTTACGGTGCAGCGCACGCAATTGATTCGAAAAAACACGCAGCATTTTCATAATAACCGCTTTGTTTCCGCTGAACATGGTTTCAAATTCGGTGACGGTCAACATTATTGCGGCACTGTCAACCAAAACCGTCGCCGTTTCTTCACGGGGAAAATGCCCCAAAGCGGACTTTACGCCGAAAAATTCCCCTTGCTTTACATGTTCCGTTTGCGGCGTTCCGGTTTCAATATCCGTACTTGATAAAATAATGAGTCCGTGCTGCAGGATGAATATACGTTCATCGTTATCGCCTGCAAAATAAATAATCGAACCCTTTGTGTACTGCATCGCCCTAGGCATGACCGTTCCTCATCTATAATATAAAATTTATTAAAATTAAGTAGATTCACGGATAGTATAGCGTAAAAAGCTTTAAATATCCACATAATATTATAACACAAAATCGAAAATTATGCTATTGTTTTTTTATGATAGATTTACATACCCATTCATCGGCTTCCGACGGCAGTTTGTCTCCCGCCGAACTGGTTTTTTATGCAGCCGAAAAGGGAATTCGCGTGCTTGCACTAACCGATCACGATACGCTCAGCGGTGTACAGGAAGCGCAGCAGGCGGCACAAAAAGTGGGCATAGTCTTTGTGCCCGGTATAGAGTTGAATATTGCGTGGCCGAAGGGAGAATTTCACCTATTGGGCTTGAGTATAGATAATCCGAGTCCGCTTTTACATTCGCTTATCGATTTTTTGCAGGAAGAACGTACGCGCCGCAACGATACAATCATACAAAAACTGGAACATTTCGGTATCCGTACCGATCGATTTGAGCTGGAAGCGATTTTCCGCACAAAATCGTTGGGCAGGCCGCATATAGCCGATTATTTGATTTTAAAAAAGCTGGTAAAAACGCGTCAGCAAGCATTCGACCGTTATTTGGCAAAAGGCAGGCCATGTTACGTCGACCGAAGCGGTGCCGATTTGTCCGACGCTGTACGCGCGATTGAACAAAGCGGTGCGCTAAGCATTTTGGCACATCCTTTGTCGCTTTACGAATCGTGGGGTAAGCTCCCCGGCGTTTTGGAATATTTGTTTGACCAAGGCGTTGCGGGTATAGAAGCGTGGCATCCGGGTGCCCGCATCGGCGAATGCAAACGGCTGGAAGAAACGGGTAAAAAAATCGGCTTTTTTGTAACTGCCGGAAGCGATTTTCACGGTGAAAAGATTCGCCCCGACCGCAAAATCGGAAAAACGGCAGGCTTAATCCCCATTGATGAGCGTTTTTGGACACAGGAGCTGTGCTGCGCCCTGCAAAAACGGCACACACTCACACATTAACTTTATCTTTAAAAGCGCCCGTAATTTGTCCGCCGTTTTTAACCGTTTTTTGACAATTTGCGCCAATCATATTACAGGCGGTACGTTATGAATATAATCGGATTTTCACCCTTCGGCTATGAAGGTTCTCTCGTTACGGTGGAGGTGGATTTGCGCCGCGGCATTCCGGCAACGGATATGGTCGGGCTGGCCGACAATGCGGTACGGGAGGCACGCGAGCGCATGAGGGCAGCAATACGGAATTCGGGCTTTGAGTATCCGCCCGAACGGATTTTAATCAGTTTGTCGCCGGCCGACGTAAAAAAAGAAGGAGCGGGATTTGATTTAGCTATTGCCCTTGCGGTACTGGACAAAGGAAAAAGCGCCGGCACTTCAGTAAAAAAAACGGCGGACGTTTTAGTGATGGGAGAATTGGAACTGTCGGGACGCATACGCCCCGTGCGCGGTATTCACGCGGCGCTTTCGACCGCACGCGAACGCGGTATACGCTACTGCATTATTCCGGCGGAAAATAAAGCGGAGGCGGCATTTTTCAGCAGCGCCGGCCGCACAAAGCGCACCGGAAAAAGCGGCGCCCCGATGAAAGTGTTCGCAGCCTCTCATTTAACGGGAGCTTTTGCACTTTTATCCGAACTGGAACAGCAACCGCTCCAAAACATTTCGGCTTCCGTATCCTGCGGCGGTTTAAAAACCGAACCGGGATGTGCACAGACGCCGCGGATACAAGATGAAAATATCGTTTTTTCCGACTTTCCCGCCGCCCTCGACTATCGGGAAATTAAAGGACAGGCTTTTTTTATACGCGCATTGCAAACGGCGGCGGCCGGACGGCATAACCTTATTGCTTACGGCGCTCCGGGCTGCGGAAAAACCCTTGCACTCAGCCGGTTTTACACACTGCTTCCGCGTCTGAGCGAAGAAGAAGCTTTACCGGTAACACGAATTTACAGCATTGCGGGAATGCTGCCCACAGGAACAAAAATATTGACAGAGGCGCCGTTCCGACAGCCGCACCAAAGTGCGAGTTTGGAAGGTATCATCGGCGGCGGCGTACATTGCAGACCCGGAGAAATCTCTCTTGCACACAACGGCGTTCTTTTTTTGGACGAAGCCGCCGATTTTCGCGCTTCTGTTTTGCAAGCGCTGCGGGTGCCGCTTGAAGAAGGAAAAATTACGCTCAGCCGCGCCGGAAGAACAACCGAATATCCGGCACGCTTTCAGCTGCTGCTTGCGGCGAATCCCTGCCCTTGCGGTAATTTCGGCTCACCCGATAAAATATGCCTTTGCAATCCGCGCGCGGTGGAACAGTATTGGCGCCGATTTTCCGCCCCGCTGTTGGACAGAATAGATATACGAGTTGCGCTTTCAAGCGGAGCCGCACAAACTCAGACAGCCCCGCATTCACCCGAAAACGGCCGTGCCGCGGCGCAGCATAGCACCGAACAATTGCGCCGTGCAATAGCGGCGGCAACAAACAGACAACGGCGCAGACAGGGAAAACCGAACAGCCGTCTTGATGCCTGCGAAATACGCCGGTTTTGTCCGCTCGACGCACAAACCGAAGATTTTTTAACGGATCAAAGCCGCCGCTTCGGATTTTCGGAACGGGGCATTCACAGCTGCATAAAACTGGCGCGCACCATTGCCGATATGTCCGAAAGGGACGGGATAGAAAAAGGCGACGCGGAAGAAGCCGTACTGTTGCACCGTAATGCGGGCGGCATTCATTTGATGTTTTAAGCGCTTGCCGAAGAAACGGACAAACTTATAGGCTTCAAAGGTTGTGCACGTTTTAGAGGAACCCTTATCTATTCGTATAGTTTTGCTCAATCCAGCTGCGGTACGAACCGGTTTTTATGTTTTCTATCCATGCGCCGTTATCGAGATACCAGCCGACGGTTTTCCGCAATCCTTCTTCAAAAGACACCGATTGCTTCCACCCCAGCTCTTTTTTTATTTTTGAGCAGTCAATCGCGTAACGGCGGTCATGACCGGGGCGGTCGGAAACAAATTGAATTGTTTTTTGTACATCTTCAAGGCGACAGCAATCCTGTAGAGGCGCCGTACTGTCCGCACTGCGTGCGGCGCACATGCCGTTCAACTCTTTGACGGTCAATTCAATCAATTTTTCCAACAGGCGGATATTTTCCCATTCGTTTTCCCCGCCGATGTTGTACGTTTCGCCGACCTTTCCCTTGTGCAAGATAAGCCACACGGCGCTGTTGTGGTCTTCCACATAGAGCCAATCGCGGATGTTTTTTCCGTCACCGTATACCGGAAGCGGCTTTTTTTCTTTGATATTTAAAATCATCAGCGGGATGAGCTTTTCGGGGAATTGGTAGGGGCCGTAATTGTTCGAGCAGTTTGAAAGCGTTACGGGCAATCCGTAGGTGCTGTGCCATGCAAGCACCAAATGATCGGAAGCCGCTTTGCTTGCAGAATACGGGCTGCGCGGTGCGTAAGGCGTCGTTTCGGTAAAATAGCCGTCCTGTCCCAACGAGCCGAACACTTCGTCCGTACTTATGTGATGAAAAAGCACATCGCTGCGCACGGTGCCGTCCTTGAGTGTCCAATACCGTCGAGCGCATTCGAGCAGATTAAAAGTTCCCGTAACGTTTGTGCGTATAAAAGCTTCCGGCCCCGCAATGGAGCGGTCTACGTGGCTTTCGGCGGCAAAATGCACCACCGTATCTATGTCATAATCGAAAAACAGTTTATCAACGGTTTGGGCATCGCAAATATCGCCTTTGCAAAATACGTAGCCCCCTTGCCTTTCCGTTCCGTTCGCACCGAAACGGCGTTCCACATCCGCAAGGTTTTCGAGATTACCGCAATAACTGAGGCTGTCAAGATTTATAATTTTACCTTTAAACGGCGTTTTGTCGAATAAATAGTGTATAAAATTACTGCCGATGAATCCCGCCCCGCCGGTAACCAAGATATTGCATAAACGTCTTTCCATACGATCAAGTATAGCATATGCGGTAAAGCGGCGCAATGGACATCGGTATAACTACACGGAAATCAATTTTCAGCCATCTTAATTATTTCAAGGTAACCTGTTCCGAAACGGAAGTTTCCGAACAGGTTTATTGTATCATTCCCGTACACGGACGTGGGCAAGAATTGTACATCCTTGTTAAAATGTTTTCTTAGGGGAAGGAAGACACTTTTGCGACTAAAAGTTT
>CAUTRX010000098.1:0-5197 GCA_963540775.1 uncultured Treponema sp.
GAGCGCACCATTTTCCATAAAAAATCATTTGCACAAATTTCAAACACCAGTTTATCGCCCTGCATAAAAAAAACGGCGTGCTCTATAAAACGGTTTTTGGAAAGACTTTTATCTCCCGCGGCGGCAAATGCCGAACAATCGGTTTCTCCGTACAAAAGCGAAGCCATTTTATTCAATTCGACGACATCGGGATAACGGTACAGTGGCCACACATAGGGCATTTCCTGCGCGCTCGGCGTTTTTGCGCAATAAAAAAAATAGCGGTAGGTACGGTTTACCGCATTAAAACGGGCGTTAAAACCGAGCGGCATTTCCTGCACCCGATGCACCCGTATATCGTGCGGAAGCCGGCTATTTAAAGCCGGAATGTAATTTTCAAGCGGAATGCTGTCAACGGGCGATATAAAATTTGCAGCTTGGGCGGCGGCATGCACCCCCGCGTCAGTACGCCCGGAACCGTACAATACAGTCGGTTTTTTATGAATAAACGCAAGCGCTTTTTCCGTTTCTTCCTGTACCGTGCGCAAACCGCTTTGTTGACGCTGCCAGCCGCAAAAAGCACCGCCGTCATATGAAAGCGTAAGTAAAATATTGCGCATAGCTATCCGTTTCGGTGATTTGCGCTGCGCTCAATCGTCATCGTCAAAATTAAAATCCAAAACATTTGCCTCACGCAATTCGGCGTTGATATTTTCATACAAACTGCGCGAATGTTCCAAGATGGGGCTGGGTTTGTTTTTGGAAGATTTTCCCAACCCGAAAATACGGGAAATGGAGCGCTTGACCTCATCCAGCTTTTGCAAACGCTCCGCTGTATTTTCACGCTGTCCGTATTTGTATTCCAAAAGTGCGCATAAATACACTACACCGTTGTAACCGTAATTTTTATCAATGTCAGGCCCGAAATTGCCTATAGCGGTAATATTTTCTACTTGTTTTTCTTCATACATCAAAGAGGTTTGGTAAAAAAACAAAGCTTTTCGGTAAAATCGATTGCTGATGTAATCATACCCGCGATCGGGGCACAGTTGATTTAAATCGCCCGAAAGCCAGGCCAAACGCAAACTTATCTGAGCTTTTTTTATTGTCGGAGAATAGGAGGCCGGAAGTTTTTCATAACACAAAAGGGCAAGATAATAAGCGGCCGCTCCATCTATAAGTGTGCGCGGTCGTTTTAAATCATAAAACGGAAATACCATTTCCACCGCCTTTTTGCGTTCATCCTCATCATCCAAAATCGCCTCAATCGCTTCGTTATCCGCCACATGTTCAAAATCGTTCCACAGTAAAGCACCGTGACAAACCGGACAGGCGGCAACCGCGTAGATCATAGGATATATGGGGCCGAATTTTACCGAAGGCTCGAACAGTCTGCGCAGTTCATCCGTTAAACTGCCGGCGATCATACGTCCGCCGCCCGAAAGCATTTCTTCTTTTGCAAACATTTTTTTACAAAAGGGGCAGGCAATTTTTTGCTTTGAATAAAACGACACAGCCAAATTTTTAGGAGTATCCTGTTTTTTATGACGATCCATTCTTTTCTCCTTTTTACCGAAAATCGGATTCCAATATCACTTGCGCAACGGCATATTTTTTTTCATGCGTTAATGAAAGATGTATACGGTTTGCACCGTTTTTTTTCAGCAACAGCGCGGCCGCTCCGTACACACACAAAGACGGTTTTCCGTTTTTATCTTTACGCACACATACATCGGTTAAATTAAAACCGCGCAGCCCCGTTCCCAAAGCTTTTGCAAAGGCTTCTTTTGCCGCAAAGCGTACCGCCAAACGTTCGGCGGCTTTATTTTTAGCCGCCATGCACGACAGCTCGTCCGCATGAAAAAAACGGCACACAAGAGCCGGATTTTCCGTCCACGGAATAAAACGCTCTATACTGACAATATCGATACCGCAGCCCGTAATCACTGCGGTACCCTCGCCGAAGAAGCCGGTAAAAAAACGGCGGCGTCTTTTTCGGCCAATTCAATTTCCAACGATACGGGCGTTATGCTTACAACCGAAAAAGAATCGGGCACATTTACGCGAAGCGGAACCGTGTATACGCCCGGATACCGTATATCCGTAAAATCGGCTTGTACGGCCGTAGTATCGGGTGTAAAAGCCGACAACTGGGCTTTTGGGCCGGAAAGCACCAACGTTACCTGAGCGGGAATTTTTGCAAGCTGCAATTCCGCATTCAAATTGAAAATACCGGTATTCAAATTTGCAAATGAACGGGTGGATGTTTGCGTTTTTATTTGCACCGCAACGGAAACTTCGTCGCTGTCGATTAAGCGGATTTTTTTGGAACCCGTTTCCAATTTTATCGTTTGTTTAAAATCAGCCTTTTTATTCCGTAAGTCTATGCCGCCGGTAAAAACTTCGGCGGCAGATTCAACTGCGGAAACCGGACCGCCGATTTTTATATATTCGGGTTCAAGCCGCCACGAAGCAAGTTCATAGCCGTCGGGTACGCTGCCGGAAAAAAGCGGCTTGACGGGCACCCATCGGTAGGTATTTTGCTCGAACGCCAAAGAAAGCATATTCGGTTTAACTTGAATATCCAAAGGTTCCATAAGTGTAAAATATTCATTTAATTCCAAATGAACAGGTAACGAATTGAGGCCGCCCGCACTGACAAATGATGTATCGATATATGCTTTTATATCGCTTTTTTGTATGCTTGTCAGCTGTTCGGGAACGCCGCGTACGGTAACGCGAACAAAACGCGGAGCCTGATCGACGAGCGTAAAAGAGCCGTATTCGCGCACGGATAAGGGAACCGAAAATGATTTTGAATCCAAAGACAATATCTGATACGAAAAGTATAAAATAACAGCGGCCGCTATCGAACTCAGTTTATACGGCCAATTATCCGCAAGCTTTATAAAAAATGCCTGAATTTTCACGGGTTTTCCTCCTGTACAAGAGCAGCCGTTCCGGTGTCCAACAGGTTTTCGAGGGTTGCCGTCAATTGTTCCATCGTCAAATCGTAATGCAAATGCGAATCGTATGCCAAACTGATTGCGCCGCTTTCTTCGGAAACAACTAAAATGACGGCATCCGTTTCTTCGGATAATCCGAGCGCGGCGCGATGGCGCGTACCGAAGGTTTTGCGTATATCGTACTGCTCCGACAAAGGCAAAAAACAGCCGGCCGCAACGATTTTTCCGTTTTGAATAAGCGCCGCACCGTCGTGCAGAGGCGTATCGTGACCGAAAATCGTAACCAACAGACTTGAAGTAAGATCGGCGTTTAAATAGGTACCCGTGTCCATAATATCTTTAAGCGATGTTTTGCGCGTAAAAACGGCAAGCATACCGCGTCGCTGTTTTGACAGCATTTCGGCTGCCATCAATACCGAATCGATATAGGTATGCTTTGTTCCGCGCCGCAATTTAAACCATTGGGTTTGCCCGAGTTTAAAAACGATTTTACGCAACTCCGGCTGAAATACGATGGCAAATCCGATTAAAACCCCCGGCGCAAATAAATTCAATATCCACAGCAAAGTGGATAACTTAAAAAAAAGAGCGACGGCATAGGCTATTAAAATCGTAAAACCGAATTTGATGATTTGTAAACTTTGGGTTTTTACGATAATACCGTACATTTTGTATAACATAAATGCGAGTACCCCGATATCCAAAACGGGGCGGATATAATCGTATATTTCCGGAATCTTTCCTAAAGTATCCATACGGCTTCCTTTTTTCGCACTTATATAAATGCATTCAGTACATTAAGCATATCGGCAGTTTGCGCCGTGTCGTGCACACGTAAAATTTCATATCCGTTTTGCACCGCAATCAGATTCGCCGCCAAAGACCCCGAAAGACGTTCGGCGGTATCTTTTCCGGTAAGAGTCCCGATAAGACTTTTCCGCGATAATCCCATAAGCAGCCTGATTTTACAGCCTGCCTGTTTTTCGATGCTGCAAGCAAGCTCGCGCCCCGAACGGATAAGGCTGATATTCGCCTGCGCATCTTTTCCGAAACCGATTCCCGGATCGGCGATAATGTTGTCCGCAAAAATCCCCTGCGACAGGGCAAACCGTATGCGCTCGCACAGATATGTACCAACTTCGTGCACAACATCAGTATAATCGGTATTGCGCTGCATGATAAGGGGCGTACCGCGCTTATGCATTAAAATAACCGGAATTTTTTCCGCAGCGGCAAATGTAGCCAAGCCTGTGTCGTCTTCCAGTGCCGATATATCGTTTAAAATGTCGGCTCCCGCTTGATGGGCGGCTTGCATTACGCTCAAAAGACGCGTGTCAACCGATACTGCCCCCGTACTGTGCCGGCGGATTTGTTCTATAACGGGTACGATCCGCTTAATCTGCTCGTCCGTCCCTACGTAGTCGGCCCCCGGCCGGCTGGATTCGCCGCCGATATCCACAATATCCGCACCGTTTTCAAAATGTTCAAGCGAAACCTCGGCTGCATGCGACGGCGAATACGAACGCGATTTTTCCCAAAACGAATCGGGCGTGCAATTTACAATCGACATAATATACGCCGGCCGCTTTGTCGTCAGCGTCCTGTCCGAAAGCTTAATCGGAGCGGGGAAACGCTTTTTTTCCGCAGACATTTCCGTAAACTACTCCCACATTTTCAAAGCTTTTTGTGCCAAAGAAACGCCGTCCAAATGAGCATCCTGCAAAATTTCCGCCCGCGTTCCTTGTGACAAAAAGCGATCGGGAAAACCGCTGACGCCCGTTTTTTTACCGTCCTGATAGCGGTCAAGTAAGGATTCCAAATAGGTACCGATACCGCCGATGCGTATACCGTCTTCTATAAAGAGTACCCGCTCATACACGGAGGCGGCCGACAAAAAACGGGGTTTATCCAGCGGCTTTAAAAAACGCAGATTGTAAATGTCGGCAGTCTTTCCGTATTTTTTCAGTTCACGGGCGGCTTGCAACACTTCGGGAAAGATGCCGCCGGTACACACGAGCAGGATTTTGTCGGTAGGACTTTGTCCTACCCCATCTTTGGCACAAGAGCTGCCGGAGGCGGGATCTTTCAGCAAAACGCCGCACCCCGTAGAAAGCGGCTGAGCAAACTCATCGAATTCGGACGGTACGAACGCTTTAGGATAGCGTATGACAACCGGACAGTTTTGTTCGAGCGCCCAGTTAAGACACAATTCCAACTCTTTTGCCGAAGCGGGCGCCAAAAGCGACACGTTG
>CAUTRX010000099.1:0-5187 GCA_963540775.1 uncultured Treponema sp.
TTATACCTTTTCCCGTCGCCTTATTTAAAGACGAATCAATCGACCATACAAAGCCCTTCGACATGATTGAAGTTCCGCCAAGCGCGGGCATTTTTTCGAGTAAAACAACTTTGCCTTTTTGTCCCAACTCCATAGCGGTCATTAATCCTGCAGCACCGCCGCCGACAACCACATAGTCGGCGTAAACGGTTTCGCTTTCCGCGCCCGAAGTACCTTTGGCACAGCCGAAAAAGAGCAATGCCGCCAAACACGCGCTTAAAACGCTTAGATACATCTTTTGTGTTTTTTTCAAAACAGTCCCTCCGTTGTGCGGGCAACTCCGGTTGTGAAACCGTCCGCCGGATAATGTTCCCGTCACTTGTAAGTGTGATAAAAAGAATTTTAAAACCGCCGGTTTTTGAAAATCCCTTTGATTTTTGCTGCGCGGCTCAAGACAAAAACGAATTTTTACGGATAACCCGCAGCATTTTTGCATAATAAAATATTTTCCGTCCGAATGTCAATCTTGAGGAGTGCCGTTCCAAACGGCCGTTATTTTAAAAGTTTTTGTAAAAGCGAGAGTTTTGAGTCGTAAGGCGGGTAGCGGACGCTGACATCGGGGAAGGTGCCGCGTGTCAATACCGACTTTATGTGGCTGAACGTGTCGAAACCGGCTTTTCCGTGATAGCGTCCCATGCCGCTGTTTCCGATTCCGCCGAAAGGCATTTTTGATGAGGCGACGTGCATAATCGTGTCGTTTATGCAGCCGCCCCCGTACGGAATACGGGAGACGATAAAGGAGATATTTTTTTTCGACGACGAAAAAAAATAGAGGGCGAGAGGACGGGGGCGTTCGACAACAAAGCGGCGCACCTGTTCCAAATCGGAGAATTCCAGCACCGGCAGAATGGGACCGAAAATCTCATCGGTCATAACGGGGGAATCCGCCGCGGGGGCATCCAAAATAACGGGCGCTATTTTACACGAAGCCGCATCGCGCGCACCGCCGAAAACAACCGTACCGTTTGCGGGATTACTTCCGTCACAAAGGGCAGTCAGCCGTTCAAAATGACGGGCACTGATAATTTTTGCGTAGTCAGGATGCGTCAGTGCGTCCGTTCCGTAATGACGGACAATCCAATACTGCATACGTTCAATAAGCGCTTGCTTTATGCTCGTATGCGCCAAAACGTAGTCGGGACAAATGCAGGTTTGCCCCGCATTCAAATATTTTCCCCACACAATACGCCGCGCCGCCACATCGATATCGGCACTTTGATCGACTATACAGGGACTCTTTCCGCCCAATTCCAAAGTGATCGGCGTTAAAAACCGCGCCGCCGACTCCATAACAAGCTTTCCGACAGTGGTTCCGCCCGTAAAAAAAATATAGTCGAATTGCTGTTTGAGTAAGTCGGTGTTTGCCTCCCTGCCGCCTTCAACTACGGCGACGTATTTTTCGGGAAATGCCGAACGGATAAGTTTTTGCATAAGTTTTGAAGTTGCGTTTGAATAATTTGAAGGCTTTAAAACCGCACAGTTTCCGGCTGCAAGAGCGGCGGCAAGCGGAGCTATCGCGAGCTGAAACGGGTAATTCCACGGCGACATAATGAGCACGCGACCGTACGGTTGTGCGTGAACGGTTCCTTTTGCGGGAAAAAGCACCAAAGGCAGTGATACACGGCGAGGTTTTGCCCATTTTGAAAGGTGTGCTGTCAAATAGCGGATTTCTTCAAGCACAATACCGACTTCCGTTTCGTATGTTTCGAACGGCGGTTTATTTAAATCGGCTTGCAGTGCCTCGAAAATCTCATTCCGGCTGTCGGCAATAAGCCGGTACAGTTTTTTTAATTGCTGTTTGCGAAACGGTATATCAAGCGTTTCTCCGCCGTTAAAATAATCTTTTTGGATTCGCACCAATTCGGAAATGCTGTTCATAGCGGCAAGCATAAACCCGAATAAAGCTAAAGTCAAGTGCGGTTGATTTTGTCGATTTCGGCAAAATTATTGACCTCAGTACTTTTCGGGATTTCTTCAAAACTGAAAATCGGTCAATTCGCCTCAATGAACGTGTTATCGACAGAGTGACCTACGACAAGAGCACGAAAGATTTTTTCTTTTCGAAAAAGGTATCTGCCTGTTTTAAGACAGCGCCCCTGTGACGCCCCTGTGACGCCCCTGTGCGTTGTGTTGACAAAACGGCCTAGAATCAATATAATTAATTTTATAGGAGACTAACATTGTTGCCTTTAGTTATGCTCCGGGAAGGTGAAAAAGCGCTCGTACTGCGCTTTGAAGACGACGGAGCGGAGTTTAAGCGTATCCGCAGCTTTGGCTTAGACATCAACAGCGAAGTAACGGTTGTAACTTCTCAAGCTTCCGCCGGCGGGCCTCTTTTACTGCTGGTCAACGGAGGACGTTACGCACTTGATTACAATATAGCGTGTAAAATATTCGTTCAGCCTCTGGGAAACGATGCATAGAATAGAAATAAAGCAATGTGTCTAAAACTGATTTTTAATACGGCCGGACGGTCGTTTGAAACTATGAAAAATAATGCGGTAGGCTGTTTGTGCTTGCAGGGTGCCGGCTTTCGGATAAAGGGGGTGCAAGATGACGTTGGATGAATTGACGGAAGGTCAGGAAGGAACTATTACCGACATAGTCGTAGAAGGCGTTACACTTCAGCGTTTAATCAGCCTCGGTTTTATGCCGGGGGTTTCGGTGAGCGTAATACGAAAAGCTCCCTTTTTAGACCCCTTTGATATTTCGGTTTGCGGCTCCAAGGTTGCCGTGCGCAAAGACGAAGCCCGTAAAATTATCGTCGAAAAAAAACGGTAAACGCTTTTATACGTATGTAAAGCAATACCGATTGCTGTGGGAGAAATAAACGCTATGGAAAATCTACTCAGTGTTGCTTTTGCGGGGCAGCCGAACTGCGGTAAATCAACTCTGTTTAATATGATGACCGGGTCTCATCAGCATGTGGCAAACTATCCCGGAATCACGGTCGAAAAAAAAACGGGCGACTATGTGTTTGAAGACACGGAGGTTGTTATTACCGACCTTCCCGGAACGTATAGTCTTACTTCGTATTCGCCGGAAGAGCGGGTTGCCCGCGATTTTATTTTAAACGATAACCCCGATGTGGTTGTTAATGTGTCCGATGCATCCAATTTGGAGCGCCATTTGTATTTAACTTTTCAGTTGCTGGAAATGGATCGCCCGTTGGTTTTGTTTTTGAACAAAACCGATGTTGCCGCGGCTGCCGGTTTACATGTCGATTCCGATCTTCTTTCCGTCGAGCTGGGAGTTCCCGTCGCGGCAGGTAGTGCCAAGCACAAAGAAGGCGTAACCGATTTGCGGTGTCTGATTTCACAGTCGGTAAAAAAAGATTTTGTGCACAAAAGTTTTGTTTTGGATTACGGCGATCTTGAAGCGGTTATTCAAAAAATAATATCTTTGCTTGAACAGGCATACAAGGGTGATTTTAAAACTTCAATCCCTTTTCGCTGGATTGCGATAAAGTTGTGCGAACACGATGAAAAGGTTGTCAATGATATAAAAAACAATTTTAACGATTTTGATTCCGTATTAAAACAGGTTGAATCCCTTGAAGCCGACTATAAGGCGCAAAAAAAGCGGAATTTTGAAATAGCCGTTGCATTGGTTCGCGCTCAAAATGCAAAAAGAATCGTGTCGTGCTGTACGCGTCAAGAACAGACCGATGCGGTGAAAACAAAAAAGCGCGACAACGAAAAAAAACTTGCCGCTATTGCCGGAGTCGCAGCCCTCGCGTGTGTCACGTATTATATTTTGTTTGCGTTTATGGATTTGCTGAAAGTATTCGGAGGGGGGCTGCTTTTTCTGCGGTACGGTATAGCCGCGGTTCTTGCAGCCGTTTTTACCGCCGGAGCCGTTATGGTGTATCGGCGGGGTACCGAGGCCGCAGGGGCTGACCGTGTCGATAAAGTGTTATGCCACCGTATTTACGGGCCGCTCATTTTGATTGAACTGATTTTGGTTTTTTACTGGATAACGGTTGTTTTGGGTTATAAACTGACCGATATGGTGTTTCCGTTTTTCCGTTTTGTGCGTTCGTCCGTTTCGCAGCTTGTTCCCGCTGTCGGACTGCTGGATGCAGGGCCGCTTCGGGGCTTGTTGTTAAACGGTGTTATAGACGGCGCCATTATGATTTTAAACTATGTGCCGATATTTCTCTGTTTGTTTGCCCTTGTTTCGTTTATGGAAGATGTCGGGTATATGGCGCGCCTTGCATTCATTATGGACAGAATTTTGCGTAAATTCGGCTTGCACGGGCAGTCGACTTTGCCGATGATTTTATCCGGCGTTATTATGGGCGGTTGTGTTGTGCCCGGCGTTATGTCCACGCGGACAATACGTGACGATAAATCCCGCCTTGTTACCATTCTTGTACTGCCGCTTTTAAACTGCATGGCAAAAATTCCCTTTTACGCGCTTATAACGGGCATCTTTTTTACCAACTATCGCTGGCTTGTTTTGGGCGGATTGTCGTTTTTTACGCTTATTGTTGCACTTTTTGCCGCCAAGTTTTTTAACGCATACGTGGTTCCCGGAAAGGCGGAGCCGTTTGTGCTTGAATTGCCCGCTTACAATATGCCCACCTTTTCGGGTATTGCGATACGTACGTGGGAGCGGTTGTGGAGTTTTATCAAAAAGGTTGCGACGACCGTCGTCGCCGTTGCCGTTGTTGTCTGGGCGGGAGTGTCGTTCCCTTCTTTGAATAAGGAATCAAAGGCCGAATTCAATGCGGCAAAGGAAAAACGCATTGCACAATTTGTCCGTGATGTGAACAATCCGTATTCGCGCTATTTGGGTACCGAGCGTCATATTATCAATTACATGCAGTTTGAGGAAAAGTATGCCCTTGCGAATACATTGAATGCTTTAAATCGCTTCGGCAAGGATGCGGGAGCGGATAAAATTACGGCGCGGTTTTTTCTTGAAAATCCCGAATTCACAAAGATTTTAACTAAGGGCAAAGTGGTGCTCGGCGACGACATGCCTCTTTTTAAATCCTATTACAATGCCTATATTGCCGATAAAAAAGCCTTTGAATCCGTATATAACAATGCGGGCGAAGCCGAACGTAAAAAGCTCAAAGAAGATTTTTACGGTAAATGGCTTCGTGCGAATCCGTATTTTTTCGGCATAGTGCGTACTGGC
>CAUTRX010000100.1:0-5167 GCA_963540775.1 uncultured Treponema sp.
AATTTCCCGATGTGCACACCGTTGCAGGTTCTTACAGCGCATATACTGACGGTTCGCTGCCGTATATATTCGGTGCGGCATTCAATGAATACCTTCAAAAAACATACGGTATGCATACCTATGCGGACTTTTGGAAAAACAGCGGGCGGCTGCATTTTTTTAAATTGTCTGCAGGAATCTTCAAAAAAACATACGGCATACGTTTAAAAGAAGCATGGAAGGATTTTGAACAATCCGTCGAACTTGCCCCCTATGCACCGCAGTTGCCGCCGCCGCTTTTTGCGGCACAAACCGCTGAGGATAAAACCGCACTGAAAGGCGAACGGCTGTACAAATCGCTCACCTTTGCCGAGGATGCCGCAGGTACAAGAAACGGCGGTACCTTTGCGTGGTACGATCAAGCTTCTTCTTCGGTATGGAATGCCGCTGTCGGCGAAGACGGCAGGATAGTGCAAAAACCGTTTGTATTATACCGCAGCGATTTGAGCGAGCGTTTAAGCTTTTCCCGCAACGGCGATTTTTTGGTTTCATCCGGTTTATCCGGCACTGTACAAACCGCCGTGCATGATGCACAAACGGGACACTGTCTTGTGCGTTTTGACGGTTTGAGAGGCGGGGCAATCGTACGGTCGGCGGACGGCAAAGATATTTTTGCCGGTGTCGGGCGCGAGGCGGATTCATTATACATCGCTTTGTACGATATGAAAAATGTGCTGCGCCGTCGGCATTCAAAACAGGTGCCGTACCGTAAAATACTTTTTGAGCGCGGCCGGCTGCCTTTTGATATTTGCGATGCCGGTGACGGGCGCCTCGTGTGTTTGGTAAAGCAACCCGGAAAAAATGAAAGCCCTTTTACCTATTCGTTTTTTTTTCACGATTTACAAAACGGCTCTTCGTATTCATATATGCTTTCGCCGTATGCGTCGCACAGTTTTTCTGTGCGGGAGAACGGCGGCACAGAGGAGTCCTCCGACGAAACGAATACAGACGGAAAACTTTTTGCGCCGGCGCTCTATTCTCTTTCAGTATATAAAAATACGGCTTTTATTTCCTGTGCGCTCAAAGCCTCGTTTCAGCCGGTTTTGGCGCGGACCGACTTATCCGCTTTAATCCCCGAAACCTTCACACAGACGGGTACGGCCTTTTTGTCCGTACAAAAAACGCAGTATTCCGGCGGTGTTTTTTCTCCTGCGGCCTTTGGCGGCGGCACCGCCTTTATTTCGCGCTTTTACGAACACCGCCGCCTGTCGTATTTTGCAGGCGAAACGGAGGGGCTGTGGGAACAAACTTCGACGGAACGGGATTGGTACCGGTTTGAATTGCTGAGCGTTCGGCCGCCTTCCGACTCTTTTACGGACGGCCCCCGTGCAGCCGAACGAACTCCCGCTTTTTCGGAACGGACGACTGCCGCTTTGGAAACCGATGCGCTCAAAAAAAACTTTAAACCGAACCCCTACCGCCCGCTTTCCTATTTAAAAAAAGGAATGCTTATTCCCGGTCCGGGTTTTTTAAATGCCTCTTTTTTTGAATATTACCCTGCAGATATCTTTTTGCCGGGTTTTTCCGTTCTTAGCGGCGACCCTGCCGAACGGTTTTTACTGACAGCGGGGGCGGGAATATATCCTGCGGACACACGCGCCAACGTAAATCTTTTTGCGGCTCTTACCGATGCACCCTTCGATTTTAGCGCCGGTACGTATATTGAAACCGATTGGCACTCGCTTACAAAGGTCGCCGCAAAAACGCATATCGGTTTTCAAATGCCGTTGGGACTGCCTTTTAGCCGTGTGTATGCGGGAAACGCTACGTATTACGCGCACGATTTTTTACAGCCGCAGCGGGAAAATGCCGCCTTTTTCGAAAATAAAGTCAATATCGGTTTCCGCTATGCGCGCAAAACCGGCGTCGGCACATATGAGCTGCTCGGGTTTTCGGCGGGTATTTTGGTTTCTCTGCAAAACAGCCGTATCTTTTCGGCTCATGCCGCCGACTCGTGGCGCTGTATAAATATTTTTGAAACCGGTGCACGGCTACCGTTTTTGCTGCCTTTTAAAAATCCGCACGGTTTTACGCTGAATCTTCCGTTTTCGGTGTCCGCCCTGTATTATGTAAACGCTGCGCGGACATGGGAATTCCGCAGTAATTGTACGCTTTTTTCATACGATATTCAAAAACCGCTGCCTTTTTTTCCGTTTTTTTTTATGCGGGCATTCACAGTCGAAGGCGGTGCCGATTATGTGCTGTTCGAAAAACGCGAACCGCTTTTAATCGTTCACGCCAGCGTATTTTCCGTTTATACAATGAATTCGGGCGGTGCAACGGGGGTTCCGTTTGATGTGGGGTTTTCATTCAAATGGATTCCTCCCGGAACGGAAAAAGAAAATTTTCAGGCAACAGTGAAATTCAATTTGAAGTTATAGGCTTGTTATGCCGAAATATAACTGTACACAATGTGCAATCTTGTAGTATAATCAATTTAAAGCACATACTAGGAGGCGATTTTGGGACGGGGTGCTGCCATCGGTAAAAGCGTAGCTTTGTTTGTTTTACTCCTCATTTTGGTTTTGGGCGGGATGCTGTGGTTTGATTATTTGGGAGTAATCGATGCAAAAAAAATCTTTATGCCGGTATACCGCTTGCTCGGTATGCAAGTGCAAACTTCCGTGTCCAATGCCGAAGCGGATCCCGCTCTTGCCGCCGATTTGGATGAAGACCGCCGTGCCAAACGTTTGGAATCCTTAAACATATACGCTGAAGAATTGACTAAACGTGAGCAGGATATTGCCGCAAAAGAAGCCGAAAACGATCAAATTGCGCAAAAATTGGAAGAAATGCGAATTGCGCTGGAAGAACGTGAAAAAACATTCAACAATGAAGTAAAAAAGTACGATGATAGAAATGTAAACATTGAACAAAACGCAAAAAACCTGAACAGTATGCGCCCGACGGATGCCGTGGAAATACTGAATGCGATGGATGATCAGGATGTAATCGATACGCTGCGTAAAGTTGAAGAGATGGCTGTTGCCGCTGGAAAACTTTCTCAAGTATCAAACTGGTTGTCTATGATGCCTCCCGACAGGGTGGCCGCCCTTCAGCGTAAAATGACGAACAAGCCCGTGTCGTTGCAGTAGTCCGGTGTTTACATCGGAGGTATGCCCATGCAGGCATTAAATACTCATCTTGGACAAGCCGCTCAAGCGGTAACCGAAGCGGCACTTCCGCTTCAGGCGGCAAAGTATACGGTTCAAGGTGGAGCATCTTTTGAAAAACTTTTGCAAAAAGAAGTTTTTATGCGGAGTGCAAAAACCGGTGAGGGGGCTTTAGAAAGCGGTTTTCATTCTGCAAACACTGTGTCCCGCACTGAAGACACGCGTACGCCGGCAAAAAGCGAGGCGGCGGAAAAAACACGCTCTTACAACGAAGCGGACGATGTAAAAGATTCGCCGGAATTGAAGCGCCCGCAAACGGACGAAAAATCCGCCGAGGCGGCCGCGGAATCGGAACAGCCGGAGCCGGATCGACAAACAGGAGTGCAGCAGGAGGAACGTAAAGTTCCGAGCGCTGAGGAAGCCGCATCGAAAAAAGCTGCGGGCGAAAAAAACGTCGCGCGTGCGGATGTTCTGTCCGAAGAATATCAACGCGGCGTACAAATCGAAACACAAAATCAAAGTCATTTTCCCGACACCGCTCAAAAACCGGACAGTGTTCTTTCGGCAAAAAAAGCCGTTACTTCGGAAGAAGAGCTTTTACAGCCGCTCAAAACAGGCGAACAGGATAGTGGTTCTCAAAATTTGGAAGCGGCAACTTTTTCTTTTGTGCAAACGGAAAATCCCGCGCCGGTTAAAACAAAGCTTAAAGGTGTCTCCAAAAATACCGGCACGGGGGCAAACGAAGACGTTCTTCCCGCCGGAAAACTGCGCGGAACCGCGGGCATTACAAAAGAGCTGTCTCTTCCCGAAATTCCTGCGATTACGGTACGCGACGAACGCACAAAAATCGATGCCGCGCAGGAAAAAAAGCAGGGCATGTTGTCTTCCGTACGTTTTGACGGAAAGGGCAATGCGCAGGCGGATGTATTTTTTTCCGCCCCCGACGGTTCAAAGACCGCTCCCGGCACTGCACTTTCGGCAAAGGACGGAACACTTTCGTCATCGGCTCAGGTTAAAGAGCAAAAAACCGCGAGTTTTGCCTCCATGCTGTCGAACGAAATTCGGAGTAATGCCGCCGATTTGGTAAAAACCGGCTCGATTATTTTGCGCGACGGAAACCGCGGGTCAATCAATTTGATTTTGCATCCCGAAGAACTGGGAAATGTTAAGATACGGCTGCAACTCTCCGATAATATATTGACGGGACGTATAACGGTTGCAAGTGAAGAAGCGTACCATGCGTTTAAAGCGAATATCGCTTCGCTGACCGAAGCGTTTGCATCGAACGGGTTTGATACGGCGGGCTTTGATTTAAGCTGGTCGGGTCAAGATGCGGACGGTGCGGCAGGTGAACGTAATTCGCAGGAAAAGGGGACGCCTCGACATCCTTTTGCATTCCGTTACGACGAACAAAGTTCGGGGATGGAGGCCGACACGGCCGATTCCCGTACATTTGAATCGCGTCCGTATGTAAACCTCATAGCTTGACGGGAGTTGTTTATGTCTGAAATAAACACGCGAATGAGTACGGCCGATATGATGCAAACGCAGCTTGAAGTCGATCGATTTAACAAAACCCTTGCGGTAAACGGACGTACCGCAAGTCAACAGTTGGGCAAGGATGATTTTTTAAAACTGCTCATAGAGCAGCTCTCCCATCAGGATCCGCTGTCTCCGATGGAAAATACCGAATTCATTGCGCAAATGGCGCAGTTTTCGTCGTTGGAACAAATTACGAATATGAGTTCGGGATTCAACCGCTTGGCTTCCATGCTGGGCAACTCGGAAGCGGTTAATCTGGTCGGGAAGACCGTAGACATAGGAACCGAAGAAGGACGTATTACCGGGATGGTAGAGTCCGTTTCGCGCGGGGAAAACCCGCAAGTTGTAGTAAACGGCGTGCCGTATGCTATGACTCAAATTGAACGCATTTATGCAAACTGAAAGAGGATACCGATATGATGAGCTCACTTTATTCCGGCGTATCCGGAATGCAAAATCACCAAACCCGCTTG
>CAUTRX010000101.1:0-5164 GCA_963540775.1 uncultured Treponema sp.
ATAAGGTCGGCGAAATTATAATCGGCTATTATCAGCGCGAGCGCAACGGAAATATCTACGTCGATTTGGGAAAGGCCGAAGGTATTTTGCCTGCAAAATTTCAGTCTCCGCGCGAAGTGTATCATAAAAACGACCGCATAAAGGCGCTCATCACCGACGTTAAAAAAACATACGCGGGACTTCAAGTGGTGCTTTCGCGTACCGATCCCGACTTTGTGCGTTCGATTGTGGAGCTGGAAGTCCCCGAAATTTACGACAATACCGTTGAGATTTTCAAAATCGTGCGTGAAGCCGGCTACCGTACGAAAATTGCCGTTTTTTCGCACCGCGAAGATGTCGATCCGGTCGGCGCCTGCGTCGGTTTAAAAGGCGTGCGCATTCAAGCGGTTATACGGGAACTTGAAGGTGAAAAAATCGATATAGTGCCCTACGACCCCGACCCGCGCATTTTTATTAAAAATGCGCTTTCTCCTGCCGAAGTGACGGGGGTTGTTATTTTGGATGAAGAAAAGAGGCAGGCTTTGGCGGTTGTTCCGGAAAGTCAATTTTCGCTTGCGATCGGGAAACAGGGCTTAAACGTGCGCCTTGCAAACCGGTTGGCGGACTGGAATATCGATGTAAAAACCGAAGAACAATATGAAGATTTTGATTCGCTTTTGGCCGAATCGCGTAAAGCGGCTCACGAGTTATTCAGCGGCGCAGATGATGTGTACGAGATAACTTCTCTTTCCGAACTGCCGGGAATTGATGAAAAAGTTGCCGCCGTTTTGGAAGCACACGGCATAAGCGACATACAGGATTTTATTTCGGCGAAGGAAGAGGGAAAGCTTAGCGAATTTGAAGATGTGTCGGATAAGGATATCGAAGCGGTTTCGGCCCTTATCGAGCAGACGGTTGAGTTTGTGGAAGGCGAAACGGATGAACCGGTATCTTCGGATGAAGAGGCGCAAACGGAACACGGTGCTGCGCGGGAGTCTTCCGAAAATGAAAATGCGGATACCTCTTCCGCCGAAGAAGTGTATGAATGTCCCGAATGCGGGGCTCGGATAACGACTGATATGACAAATTGTCCCGGTTGCGGTATCGGTTTGAGTTTTGAATATGAGGACGAAGAGTAGGGTTGCATGGCGGAAGAATTGGAAACAAAGCCTAAATTTAGAGTAAACAAGCAGCGGCCGGAGAGTGCCGCACCGTCGTCTGCGGGTACGACCGCGGATTCGGGTTCGGCGGAAAAGAAAAAGGTTGTCGTTGTAAAGAAAAAGGCTCCGGCGCAAAAAGCCGAAGCACCGCAGCCTCAAGCTTCGGTAAAAGTGTCCGTAAAGACGGTTCCGCCTGCCCCCGAGGCGGCAAAGCGGCAAAGCGGTGCCGCACAAAAACTTTCGGCTCCTTCCGCCGCTTCGGGGAATGCAAAAAAGATTTCTTCCATTTCCGAATTAAGTCCTCCTCGTCCGAACGTCAAGCAGGGTAATCTTGCTGGGCGATCGTTCGGCGGCGGGAAATTTCAAAACCGCGGCGGCGGGCGTTTTAATTCGGAAGCGAGCCGTTCTTATTCGGATCGCGGCGGCTCGTATTCGGACGGCGGTTTTACCGGCGCTCAAGCGCGTGAAGGGTATCAAAACCGCAACGACAGAGGCGGTCCTTCTCAGGGGCGCGGCTCCTTCGGTATGCGTAACGGCCGTGACGGAAAACCGGGAACGGGGCAGGGAGTGCGCGGCGGTTTTGCCGCACGCACGGGCGCTAACGGGGGAAGAGGCGGTTTTACACCGCGACAGGGATTCGGCGCCCCTGCTTCTCCGATGCCCGAATCGAAAAAAACGCCTTCCAAAAAAACATTCACCAAAAAAAAGACCGTATATCTGCGTAAAGACCGCGAAGAGGATTTGCAGGATAAACTGTTCAATCAAAAGAAAAAGCAAATTACAAAGGCGAGTGTAGTTCCTGAAAAAATAGAAATTATGGAAACCGTTTCCGTTTCCGATTTGGCAAAAAAGATGAACTTAAAAGCGTCGGAAATTATCGCCAAACTTATGTCTATGGGAATGATGGTTTCCATTACGCAGTCCATAGATTCGGATACGGCGACCCTGCTTGCTTCGGAATACAACTGTGATGTAAAAGTCGTCAGCCTGTATGAAGAAACGGTTATCGCCACCGAAGAAGATTCGGAAGATGCGATGGCGCCCCGCCCGCCGGTTGTTACGATTATGGGGCACGTCGACCACGGTAAAACGAAAACTTTGGACGCAATCCGCAGTACAAACGTGGTTGCCACCGAATTCGGCGGCATTACTCAGCACATCGGCGCTTATATGGTGGAAACGCCCAAGGGACGCATTACCTTTTTGGATACGCCCGGTCACGAAGCCTTTACGATGATGAGGGCGCGCGGTGCAAAGGTTACCGACGTCGTTATTTTGGTTGTGGCCGCCGACGACGGCGTTATGCCTCAAACGGTGGAAGCGATAAACCACGCAAAGGACGCCGATGTTCCGATTGTCGTTGCGGTAAATAAAATCGACAAACCCGAAGCGAATCCCGACAAAGTGATGACCCAGCTTTCGGATATGGGGCTTATGCCCGAAGAGTGGGGCGGACAAACGCAGTTTGTAAAAATCAGCGCTTTGAAAAAAGAGGGCTTGGACGAGTTATTGGACGCCGTTCTTTTGCAGGCCGAAATTCTTGAATTAAAGGCAAACTGGAAATGCCGTGCCGAAGGAAAGGTTATCGAATCGCGCATAGACCACGGACGCGGCGTTGTCGCAACCATCATTGTCGAGCGCGGAATTTTACGCACGGGAGACCCCTATGTCGCCGGTGTGTATTCGGGGCGTGTGCGCGCGATCTTTAACGACCGCGGTCAAAAAATCGATGAAGCGTCTCCGGCCATGCCGGTCGAAATCCTCGGTTTGGAAGCTATGCCGAATGCGGGAGACCCCTTCCAAGTTACCGACACCGAACGCGAAGCGCGCGCCGTTTCGGCAAAGCGTCAGGAATTAAAGCGCTTTGAAGACGCTAAAAACATCAAAAAGGTTACCCTCGATAACCTCTACGATACGATCGATGCGGGCGAAGTTATGGAATTGAAGGTTATCGTAAAAGCCGACCTTCAGGGGTCCGCCGAAGCGCTTAAAGAATCGCTGGAAAAACTTTCCACTCACGATATACGCTTGGTGGTTATCCATTCGTCCGCCGGCGCAATCAACGAAAGCGACGTTATGCTTGCCGCCGCCGACTCGAACGCGATTATCATCGGCTTTAACGTGCGCCCCACGCCCAAGGCGAAGGTATTGGCGGAACAGGAAAAAGTCGATATCCGCAAATACAATATCATCTACAAGGCGGTTGAAGAAATCACCCTTGCGATGGAAGGTATGCTCAAACCGGACGTAAAGGAAGAAGTTATCGGTATGCTTGAAGTACGCGATACCTTCAAAGTGCCCAAGGTCGGCCTTATTGCCGGTTCTTACGTTACGCAAGGACTTATCAAACGCACGAGCAGCGTCAACGTTATCCGCGACGGTATTGTTATCTACACGGGGAAGGTTTCATCGCTCAAGCATTTCAAAGATGATGCAAAAGAAATCAAAAGCGGCTTTGAATGCGGTGTCGGCATAGACCAGTGGCAGGACATAAAAGTCGGCGACCAGTTTGAAGTATTCGAATACGTGGAAGTTGCCCGCAAACTCGGCGACAGCGAATCTTCGGCAAAAAAAGGCGCTAAAACTTCCAAAGACGTAAAAACCGACTCTGTCTCCGACGCGGAAACGGAAAAAGACGGCGGAGTATAAGGTTATGGGGGAGTTCCGCCTTATCCGTTTGGGAGAGCAAATCCGCGAAGAAATCGCTTCGATGATTCTTTCGGCGCATATAAAGGATCCGCGGGTTTCCACCTTTTTAAACGTAAATCGGGTTGAAGTAAGCCGCGATTTGTCTTATGCGAAGGTGTACGTCTCCAGCTTTTTGACCGACAAATCCACCGAAAAGGGCGTAAAAGGCTTGGAAAGCGCTGCGGGCTTTATTCAAACATCTTTAAGTAAAAAGCTCAGGCTGCGCCAATTTCCAAAGCTGACCTTTATCGCCGACACGAGCATAAAAGAGGGTATGGATATGGTGCGTAAACTCAATGAGCTTGAACAGCAGGGGCTATGAGCGCCCGTACCGCTGCCGCCCTGTCCGGGATTTTACCGTATGCAAAAAAAAGCGGTATAACCAGTTTTTCTTCTTTAGGCTGTATTAAAAAAGCCCTGCACACAAAAAAAGTCGGCCACACGGGTACTCTCGATTCTTTTGCGGAAGGCTTGCTTGTCGTATTGACCGGAAGTCTTACGCGCCTTGTGCCTTTTTTTACCCTCTTCGATAAAACCTATGAAGCGGTCATCTCCTTCGGCGAAGAAACCGATACCCTCGACCCCTCAGGCGCCGTTATCCGTACCGCCCCTCTTCCTTCCGTTACCGATTTTGAAAAATCCCTTACCGCATTTTGCGGAAACAGTATGCAGTCTCCGCCCGCCTATTCGGCAATTCACGTAAACGGAAAACGCGCTTCGGAACTTGCGCGTGAAGGAACACTTCACAATCTTCCCGCGCGCCCCGTTACCGTATTTAAAAGCGAAATCAGTGAAATGCGCTTGAGCGGCCAAAACAAGCTGCGTTACGCGCGCGTTTTGTTTCACGTTTCCAAAGGAACCTATATACGAAGCCTTGCCCGCGACATAGCTTCAGCCTGCAATTCCGCTGCGCATCTTATCGGCTTAAAGCGGACAAAGGTGGGCTGTTTTTCTTTGGAAAATGCCGCCCTTGCCGATGAGTTGGAAGATTTTACGATAGACTCGATTATCCGCCGCATTGAAAACGGCAGTATGCATGAGACCAAGACCGAAGGGGCAAACGGGAATGTTCTTTGCAGCGAAAAAGCCGCCGATACGGTATACAAGCAAACTGAAGATATAATTTCGCGCTCCCTTATGAATTTTGACCGGAAGACTGCCGAATACTGCGGCTTTGTTCCTCTTACCCTACGCAAAGAGTGCCGGTTCGACTTTGTAAACGGCAAGCCGCTTAAAGCCCGCTTTTTTGAAGATTTTGAACGATTTGCGCTGTGCAAAAATCGGCTGCAGCCGAATATGCCGTGTAAAGAACATATTCGGTCTGCGGTGCACATTGT
>CAUTRX010000102.1:0-5159 GCA_963540775.1 uncultured Treponema sp.
CGCTTGCCGAACTTACGCATAAGCGACGTCTGAATGCGCTCGGTCCCGGCGGTCTTTCACGCGACCGCGCCGGCTTTGAAGTGCGCGATGTTCACTATACGCACTACGGGCGCATGTGTCCGATTGAAACGCCTGAAGGTCCGAATATCGGTCTTATCGTTTCTCTGGCTATTTACACGCGCGTAAACGAATACGGTTTTTTGGAGTCGCCGTACCGTAAACTTGAAGACGGAAAAGCATCCGATCAGGTCGACTTTTTGTCCGCGATGGACGAAGACCGCTACTATATCGGTCAAGTGTCGGTCGGTATGAAAGAAGACGGTTCTTTTGCCGCGGAGCGGATTGCTTGCCGGCGTTACGGCGATTATACTTCGCGCAATCCCAAAGACGTGCAATATATGGACGTTTCGCCCAAGCAAATCATTTCGGTGTCGGCGGCTCTTATTCCCTTTTTGGAACACGACGATGCAAACCGCGCGCTTATGGGCTGCAACATGCAGCGTCAAGCGGTGCCGCTTTTGTTCCCCGAACCTCCGCGTGTGGGGACGGGTATGGAGGCAAAGTGTGCCTACGATTCGGGCGTTTTGGTAAAGGCTTCGCGTCCGGGAACCGTTACGTACCTTACTTCCGAGGAGATTTGTATAAAACCGGATAGGCAAAAAAATGCCGACGACGTTGATGTATACACAATGTTAAAATATCAGCGCACCAATCAGGATACCTGTTATCATCAGCGTCCCGTGGTTGTGCCCGGTCAAAAAGTTAAAAAAGGCGATGTGCTTGCCGACGGGCCGGCAACGGTAAACGGCGAGCTTGCGTTGGGACGCAATATTCTGGTCGGCTTTGTTCCGTGGAACGGATACAACTATGAGGACGCCGTATTGATTTCCCAGCGGGTTGTGCGTGAAGATATGTTCACTTCGATTCATATTAAAGAATTCACGATTGAAATCCGCGAAACCAAACTTGGGCCTGAAAAAATCACGCGCGATATTCCCAATACGAGCGAAAAAACGCTGGACAATCTTGATACCGAAGGTATTATCCGCATCGGTGCAAAAGTGCGTTCCGGTGATATTTTGGTCGGAAAGGTAACGCCTAAAAGCGAAACCGACACAACCCCCGAGTTCAAACTGCTTAATTCTATTTTCGGTGAAAAAGCCAAAGAAGTGCGCGATTCTTCTTTACGCATTCCGCACGGTATTGAAGGAACGGTCATTGACGTTCAGCGTTTGCGCCGCTCCGAAGGCGACGATTTGAATCCGGGCGTGGATGAAGTGGTAAAGGTGTTAATCGCGACAAAGCGTAAACTGCGCGAAGGCGATAAAATGGCCGGACGGCACGGAAATAAAGGTATTGTCGCCCGCATTTTGCCCGTTGAAGACATGCCCTATTTGGAAGACGGTACACCGCTTGATGTGTGTTTAAACCCCTTGGGCGTTCCTTCCCGTATGAATATCGGCCAGATTCTTGAATCGGAACTCGGTCTTGCGGGCTTATTCCTTGACGAATGGTATGAATCTCCGGTGTTCCAATCGCCGTCGAGCGAACAAATTGAAGAAAAGCTTAAGGAAGCGGGCTTTAAAGCCAATTCGAAGGCGGTTTTGCGTGACGGACGCACGGGAGAACCCTTCCAAAACGAAGTATTTGTCGGCGTTATCTATTACTTAAAACTGCACCACTTGGTCGACGATAAAATGCACGCCCGTTCCACCGGGCCGTATTCGTTGGTTACGCAGCAGCCTTTGGGCGGTAAAGCTCAGTTCGGCGGTCAGCGCTTGGGTGAAATGGAAGTATGGGCGCTGGAAGCCTACGGTGCGGCGAACACTTTGCAGGAACTTTTGACGATAAAATCCGACGATATGAACGGACGTTCCAAAATATACGAATCGATTGTAAAAGGCGAGCCGTCCACTGCCGCCGGCGTTCCCGAATCCTTTAACGTTTTGGTACAGGAACTGCGCGGTTTGGCGCTCGATTTTACGATTTACGATGCGAAAGGTAAGCAAATCGCTCTTACCGAACGTGATGAAGAGCTGATAACAAAGGCGGGTTCGAACTTTTAGGAGAAAAAGATGCGTGATATTCAAGATTTTGACAGCCTGATGATAAAGCTTGCTTCACCGGAAACCATACGTGCATGGTCGTACGGTGAAGTAAAAAAGCCGGAAACCATAAACTACCGTACGTTGCGTCCCGAAAAGGATGGTTTGTTTTGCGAAAGAATCTTCGGTACCACAAAAGAATGGGAATGCTACTGCGGAAAATTCAAATCGGTGCGCTATAAAGGCGTCATCTGTGACCGCTGCGGTGTCGAAGTAACGCATTTTAAAGTCCGCCGCGAGCGTATGGGGCATATAGAACTTGCCGCTCCGGTGTCGCATATTTGGTATTACCGCTCCGTACCCAGCCGTATGGGGCTTTTGCTCGATTTGCAGGTTGCGGCTCTCCGTTCCGTGTTATACTACGAAAAATATATTGTCATTGATCCGGGCGACACCGACTTGAAAAAAATGGCGCTGTTGACCGAAGACGAATACATGGAAGCACAGGAACGCTACGGAGGGTCTTTTTCGGCGGGAATGGGCGCCGAAGCGATAAAAACACTGCTTGAAAACCTGAACCTTGATGAACTTGCTGCGGAACTGCGCGCGAAAATGATTGAAAAGGGCGCAAAAAGCGATAAGCATTTGTTAAAACGAATCGCAATCGTTGAAAATTTCCGCGCGTCGGGAAACAAGTGTTCGTGGATGATTTTGGATGCCATTCCGGTTATTCCGCCGGAATTGCGCCCTATGGTGCAGCTCGACGGCGGCCGTTTTGCAACTTCGGACTTAAACGACTTGTATCGGCGCGTTATAAACCGCAACAACCGCTTAAAGCGGCTCATCCAATTAAATGCACCCGATATTATTATTTGCAACGAAAAACGTATGCTGCAAGAGGCGGTTGACTCCCTGTTTGACAACTCCAAGCGCAAGCGCGTTGTAAAAGGCGCTTCAAACCGTCCGCTTAAATCCATTTCCGACATGCTAAAAGGAAAACAGGGGCGTTTTAGACAAAACCTGCTCGGAAAACGCGTCGATTATTCGGGGCGGTCGGTTATTTGTGTCGGGCCGGAATTAAAGCTGTGGCAGTGCGGGCTGCCGACGAAAATGGCGCTTGAGCTGTTTAAGCCCTTCATTATGAAAAAACTCGTCGACAAAGACGTTGTGTTCAATATCAAAAAGGCGAAAACCCTCGTTGAAGAAGAATCCAGCGAAGTGTTTGCCATTTTGGACGAAGTGGTGCGCGAACATCCGGTTATGCTCAACCGTGCGCCCACTTTGCACCGTTTGGGCATTCAAGCCTTTGAGCCGGTTTTGGTTGAAGGAAAAGCAATCCGCTTGCATCCGCTGGTTTGTCACGCATTCAATGCCGACTTCGACGGCGACCAAATGGCGGTTCACGTTCCTCTTACGCAGGCGGCGCAGATGGAATGCTGGACTTTGATGCTTTCGGCGCGAAACCTTTTAGACCCTGCAAACGGTAAAACAATCGTGTATCCGTCGCAGGACATGGTTTTGGGCATTTACTATTTGACTAAAATCAAACCGTCTGGAAAGGGAACGGGTAAGCGTTTCAGCAGTGAAAACGAAGCGATACTTGCCGCCGAATCGAAGAGTATCGACTGGCAAGCCGAAATCAAAGTTCCCGTCCAAAAAGCGCCGTACAACGGGCAGGTTATTTCGACGACGGCAGGACGCCTTGTTTTTAACGACGAACTGCCCGCCGAAGCCGAATTTATAAATAAATTGTTGGGCGATAAAGAATTAAAACGCCTCATAGAAAAAGTGCACAAAACCTGCGGGCCGTGGCTGACCGTGAAAATGCTCGATGCCATAAAAAGTGTCGGCTACCGTTATGCAACCTTTTTCGGTGCGACCATTTCGATGGACGATATTTTGGTTCCCGAGGAAAAACCGTCAATGATGGAAAAGGCGAACAAAGAAGTCGATTCCATTATGAAACAGTACCGGCAGGGACATATTACTCAGGATGAACGTTACAACCGCGTTGTTGAAGTATGGTCGAAAACCAACGAAGAGCTGACGAACGTCATGATGAAAAAGCTCGAAAACGACAAAGAAGGTTTTAACACGATTTATATGATGGCCTCTTCCGGCGCGCGCGGAAGCCGCAACCAAATTCGTCAGTTGGCCGGTATGCGCGGTCTTATGGCAAAGCCGAACGGCGACATTATCGAACTTCCGATACGCGCGAACTTTAAAGAAGGTCTTTCGGTTATCGAATTCTTTATTTCGACAAACGGTGCGCGTAAAGGTTTGGCCGACACCGCTTTAAAAACCGCGGACGCCGGTTATCTTACCCGCCGTTTGGTCGATATAGCGCAGGACGTTGTTATAAACGAAGAAGACTGCGGTACGATTAACGGAATCGAATATACGGCGGTAAAAGAAGGGGACGATATAATCGAGCCTTTAAAAGACCGCATTGTCGGCCGTTATACGCTTGAGCGCGTTTTGCATCCGATTACGGGTGAGCTTTTATGTGACGTAAACGAATATATTGATGACGAATTGGCCGAAAAAATCGATGCCGCTGGGGTGGAATCCGTAAAACTGCGCACCGTGTTAACCTGCGAGTCGCGTCACGGCGTGTGTTGTAAGTGTTACGGCCGTAATTTGGCGCGCAATAAGGTTGTTGAAATAGGCGAGGCCGTCGGTATTATCGCCGCACAGTCCATCGGTCAGCCGGGTACGCAGCTGACTATGCGTACTTTCCACGTCGGAGGAACGGCTTCAAAAATAAGTGAAGAAAACCGCATTGTTTTAAAATATCCGGTTTTAATTCAACAGATTGCCGGTACCCATGTCGTTATGAAAGACAAATCATGGCTGTTTACCCGCAAAGGTGTTATGGATGTTACGCGCATTCTTACCGTTTATGCGCTTGCAGGTGCAACCCCGTTGGTAAAGGACGGCGACCGTGTTTTAAAAGATACGCCGCTGTTTGAGGTAAAGGGAAAGCAAACGCTTTCGCCCGAAGCCGCCCGTATTATCATACGTGGCAAAAATATGTATTTGGCAAACAACTATCTTAAAATCGAAATCAAACACGGCTCTTCGGTGTTGGCCGCTGTCGGCGATTTTGTTGAA
>CAUTRX010000103.1:0-5145 GCA_963540775.1 uncultured Treponema sp.
GTTGGGGCCCAAAAGCGCAAGTATCTCCCCCTGCGGCACCGAAAAGGACACATTGTCAACGGCCTTTTTTATCAGCTTTTGGCGCCGGAACATATTTTTAACCGAACCTTTCAGGCCTTCTTCTTTTTTGTAATACTCAAACTGCTTGCATAAGTTTTCAACTTGAATGCTCATTTACGTTTTCCGCACCGTATTTAATCGGAATCTTTTTATTTTTTCAAATCCTTGCGCGAGCCGATAATTTTACTGACCAAGCCGTAATCGAGCGCTTCTTCGGCATTCAGCCAGCAATCGCGGTCGGTGTCTTTTGCAACCTGCGCAAGCGGTTTTCCCGTTTCTTCGGCGATAAGTTTGTTAATGCGCTCCCGCATTTTTTCAAGTTCTTTGGCATGAATTTCTATTTCCGTTGCCACACCCTTAATGCCGCTTAAAGGCTGGTGGATAAGAAAATGACTGTTCGGAAGCGCCATACGGTGTTCTTTCGGAGAAGCGAGCAGCACAAGGGCGGCAGCCGAAGCGACAAGCCCCATGCCGATTGTATAGACGGGCGCATTTATAAAACGGATCATATCGAAAATACCGTACCCGGCGTCCGCATCGCCTCCGGGCGAATCGATAAAAAGATACACGGGCTTACTGCCCGCCGATTCCAAAATCAAAAGCTGGCGGATAATTTTTTCGGACAAAGCTTTATCTATTTCGCCCGTCAATAATATTTGCCTCGTTTTTAAAAACTGAAGCGCAAGACCTTCAGCGCCTTCGGCTTCGCCTTTTTTTTCTTTTTCATCCTCTGCAGCGTCGTTGTAAAAATAATTCATACACATCCTCTTTGTAAATAAACGAAGTTATTGAACAGGCTTAATATAACCGAATTCGATTTTATTTTCAATCAATAATCTCCGCATGATTTTACCGTCCGTTTTTTTTAGCCTCGTCCCAAAAAGAATCCATCGTATCAAGATTTTCTTTTTTCATTTCGATGTTCAGTTCCTTGCAGCGCCGCTCCACATGCGCAAAACGGCGGCGGAATTTCGCGTTCGCTTTTTCCAACGCGACGGCGGGAGAAATATGCAAATGCCGCGCCCAATTTACCAGCGCAAAAAAAAGATCGCCGATTTCGTCCTCGACCGCCGCCCTCTCTCTTGCACGGACGGCTTCATCCGTTTCCGCAATTTCTTCAAACACCTTTGCGCGGACACCGGCGGTATCGCTCCAATCGAATCCCTGTTTTGCCGCTTTTTTTTGCAATTTTAACGAGCGTGTCAGCGGATCCAAGCCCTGCCCCACCCCGTCAAGAATGCTTTTGCCTGCGGAACGCCCCTCGACACCCGCCTTAATCGCCTCCCACTGCGCCAACACCTGCTCAGGCGTTTCGGCTTTTTCGAGGGCGTTTGCCTTTCCCGTCGATTCGGGAAAAACGTGCGGATGACGGCGCACCAGTTTTTCGCACACATCGTCAAGAACATCGGCGAGGCGAAAATCGCCCTCTTGCTCGAACATATAGCCTATCATCGACGCATTGAGTATTACATCCCCCAATTCTTCCTTTACGTGAGCGCTTTGCGCCCCCTGTTCATATTCATTCAAGGCATCAAGCGCTTCGTAGGTTTCTTCCAAAAGCGCGGAACGCAAAGAAAGCGGCGTTTGTTCTCTGTCCCACGGACAACCGCCGGGAGCGCGGAGTTTTTTTATAATTTTATACAAAGCGGTGTAAGATTTTCCCGCCGCCTGAGCCGAAGATTCGGTTTTATCCTCTGTTGTACGTTTATCGTTCATAGCATCCGTCCTGTTTTATCGCATTAACCTTTTTCCATTCGTCAAGTAAATCTTTCGGCGGGCGTATCAAAAGCATTTCGAACAAAGGTGCGGCGGCGGCGAAGGCTGTTTCCATAATACGCTTTTCATCCGCCGAAAAATCGCCGAGCACCCACGACGAAACGTCTTTGTGCGGCGGGCGGCCGATGCCGAAACGCAGCCGCCAAAAATCGGCAGTGCCCAAACATGCCTTTGCCGAACGCAGGCCGTTATGACCGCCCAAGCCGCCGCCGTATTTTAACCCGAACGTTCCCGCCGGCAGTTCCAATTCGTCGTGAACAATCAAAATATGTTGCGGTTTTATTTTGTAAAACGAAGCGGCCGCGGCGATACTTTCTCCCGATAAATTCATAAACGTGTGCGGTTTTAAAAGCTGTATTTTGCGCTCGCCTGCGGTAAAACCTGCCGCTTCCCCCTTAAATTTTGAAGTCCAGCTTACCGACGAAAGGCAAAAAAGAGAATCGGCAAAAAGCCATGCCGCATTGTGGCGGTTTTTTTCGTATTGTCTGCCGCAGTTTCCCAAAAAAACGGCCAATTCGATTACATCCATGCGTAATACCCGTAATATTCAGTCAAAGTAACAAGTTTTTGGAACTCAAGTGTAAACATTATCATATTTTTACCGAAAATGATAGTATGAAAAACAAAGGTGTTTAAAACCGCGGGTTTTGGCTCCTTTTACGATTTATTCGGAGGGTTTATGAAATATGTTACGATAAGTATCCTTGCGGCCTGTATATTGACATCATGTGCAAGTGTTCCGCAAAAAGAATACGATGAAGCGGCACTCCTTCGTAAGCGCGCATCGCGGTATGAGCCGGTACGCACCTACGAAAGCGAAAGCTTTGCCGCTGCGGAAAAAAGCTATATGCAAGCCGATACGCTTATCAAGCAAAAAAAAGACTTAAAAACGGCAAAAGAAGCGCTGACAAACGCTTCCGCACAGTACCGCATTGTCATCGACAAGGGAATGCCCGCCTATGCCGGCGACTTGAGCACACAAATCGACAAAACAATCCGCAGCGCCGACGAACTGAAGGCTAAAATCGCCTTGGAAGCGCAATATGAAAAAGCCGCCGGTTTATATGAGGAAGCAAAAAAACAAGCTTCTTCCGGCGATTACGATTCGGCGCTTGAAAAATTTGAAAACGCCAAAACGGATTTTGAAACTGTATATACCCAAGTTCAAAAAAAATACACTGACAGCAAAAATACGGTGGAAGCCCTGCAGGGACGTTTGAGTAAACTGGAACAAATGGTACGGGAACTTGAACAAACGGGTGAACGCCGCTAGGAGACACAATGAAAAAGATATTCACCATTACAACAATCTGTATACTGACCTTGATTTTTATTCCGCTTACGGCACAAGACGGTGCATTCCAAGATGCCGTCACGCTTACCGGCGAAGCGGCGACTTTACAAACCGAAGGCCGCTACGATGCCAGTATCGATAAGGCGGCGGAAGCAAACAGTGCAATCGACCAAGCCTTTATGGATGCACTTCACGCCCTGTTAAAACGAAGAGCCGCCGATGCAAAATCAAGAGCGGCAATGCAGTTAAACGCACTCGAAAAATCGGGCGCGGATGCCGAAAACGACTACCGCACGGCCGCGGACAATGCAAAAAAAAGTATTGCCGAGGGCGACAATGCGGTTAAAGAAGCCGAAGGTGAGCGTTCGGACGAAAAAAAAGCCGAAGAATTATACAGCGCGGCAATTGAGCATTTTGAAAAAGCGCACGATGCGGCAAAAAACGCTCACGAAAAATACATGACGCAAAAGCGCGCTCTGGCCGACAAAGCGCTGAAAGAAGCACTGAACAAATACAGTGCGGCACAAAGCAAGGGAATCATTGTAAAAAATGACGCCAACGACAAAAAAATTGCCGCCGCCGTACAGGCCGCCCAAAACGCACTGAACGCCAACGACTTTAAAAATGTCGACAGCAACGTAAAAACGATTTTGGATACAATCGCCGCCGCCGAAAAAAGTTTTCTTGCCGAACAGGGAAAGGTAAAAAAACAGCTTGACGATGCGCAAAAGCAATTTTCACAACTGAAAAACGCCAAAATAATCGCTTCGGGAAGTGCCGAAGACAAAGACATCGCAAAATCGTTAAGCGATGCTTCCGGCGCACTTAACTCCGGCGACTTTAAAAAAGCCCAAAGCGCAATAAGCGCCGCCGTCGGAAAAATGAAAGCGGCCGAAAGCGCACACAAAACGGCATCGGCAAACACACAAAAACAAATCGATGCGGCCGTAGCACGGCAAAAGAAATTGAATGCCGATAAAATCATGCCTGCCGGAAGCGACACGGACAAACAGGTAAGCGACGCGCTGAAACTCGCGCAAACCGCCGCTTCAAACGGTAACTTTAAAGATGCGGAAGCGTCGGTACAAAAAGCGCAAGCTCTTATGGACGCAGCGGAAAAAATGACGGGAACTGCGGAAGCCGAGAATGTGCAGTTGCAAAACGCGCTGCAAACGGCACGGGAACGGTACTCGCGCATAGTAAAAGAATTCAATATTCCCGAAGACGATCCTGCAAGTGCGGCAATTCGCGCCGACTTGGATGGCGCCGAAAAAGCACTCGCGGACAAAGACTACACACAAACCGCAATGCTGCTTTCAGCCGCCGACAAAAAAATGGATGCGCTCGAAAAAGATATGGCGGCGCAAGCCTCGATGACGGAAAACCCGTCCGCAACGGGCTCCCCCACCGACACAACCGCTCAAACGGAACGCCTCGATGAAGACGGATTGCCGGTAGATGAGCTCGGCCGGGTAAAAGTGCTGCCGAAATACTATATAGTACGTCGCCGCACTCCGATTACCGACTGCCTGTGGCGCATAGCTCAAGCGGACTTTATATATGCAAACCGCGACGAATGGCGCAGAATTTACGAAGCGAATAAGGACAGCTTTATCCGCCGGGAAAATCCGCATTTGATTCTTCCGAACCAAGTGCTGGAAATCCCCTCGCTAAAAGGCGAAGAACGCGCGGGAACATATAACCCGAATAAAACATATGTGCCGATAAAATAAAATCGGACACGCACACGGAACCGTTTGTAAAACCCCGCTTTTTCAAACGGTTCTTTTTTCGGACTTACTGCATAGGGGCTGAAAACGGCGCGTCTCTGCGCCGTTTTCAGCTTCAAGTTTCGCCCGCGAAACTTGTTTACTTACAGCATTTCCGCCGTCCGCGGCGGGAACGATAAAAAAAGGCTTCTTTGTTTCTTCCGCAGCGATTTGCAATGTGCACATAAACGACATTAAAAAAAGCGGCGATAAACAGCCTTTTTGCAGGCGGTTTTAAATCGACGG
>CAUTRX010000104.1:0-5126 GCA_963540775.1 uncultured Treponema sp.
ATCCGTGTAGCTTCCCGCAAAAAGAAGCAGCGACAGCCCCGATAAACAAAACCCGATTATGATTATTTTTTTCATTACTGCGCCCCCTTTACCGCCTGCGTATTTTCGATAGGCTCGAGAGATTCGACTTTTTCGATCGGAACCATGCTATCGGCTTTTGCCGCCATCGCATCCGATTCTTCCACACGCCGCTTTGCCCTTGCCAAAGCCTCCTCGGCTAAAGCGCGTTTTTTTGCCACATCCCGATAGACAGGTTCCAGCATACCGTAACACGTAACAAAATTATTATACGCGCTTTCATTTTCCCCGGTTTTGAATTCCTGCTCCGCGCGCGTATAAAAGGCGACGGCATTCGCATAACCGGTTTCGTCGGCAACAGAGGCTTTAATTTCGTCAGCCTTTTTTTTGAGCGCAATAACCTTCTCACGCTCTTTTTGCGCCAAAGCTCCATATGCGGCATTTAAAACAGAACGGTAGCGGTCGGCGGCTGTTTTAGCCTGTGCATATAAATCTTTTCCGTCGGCGCCGGTATTGAACAATTGTTCAATACCCGAAAAAGCTTTTTCGGCGGCATCGTAATCGGCTTGCGCATAACCTGCAAAATTCATGTCGTTGATTTTTTTACGGGCATCGGCTGCCAAAGCCGCCTGTTCCAGCGCCCGATACTGTTCCAAAATATCGGCGGCTTTTTTATCGAATTCGGCAGCGTCGCCGCCGGCATCTTTTACGGTCTGCGCTTCGCGGTATGCAATATCGACCACCGTCAACTCATTCGGGAAAAAGCTCTCGGCGCCGGCATCCACCGCTTTTTGGCGCGCCTCGGCAATTTGCGCTTCAAGCATCCCGTTTGTTTTGTGCTCTTCGGCCCCCGAATCCTTTATCGTTTGTACAGGTGCCGGCGGTTCGGCTTCTTTTTTCGGCGGTGTTTTGCAACCAAACAAAAACAGTGCAAAAAGACAGCAAAAACACGTGCTCCGCACCATCCGTTTTTTCATACTATTCCTCCTGATAAATCCGCTGACGCGGTTTCGGCTTTCACAAGAATCCTTGCTTCGGAAGCACTAAAAACCTCCTTAGCAAAGAGATACGTAATCATGATACAGCATATTTGTAATAAATACAATATTTTTCCACGTCATTTTTTAAAAAATGCAGCCCGCACAATTGATTTGTGCCGCAGGTTCAACACACGGAGCGCTTGGCATCAGCGTTCCGCATAGAGCTTGTCGATTTTAAGTTGACGGGCACGCATATTTTTTTGTATATTTATCGCAGTAAGATATTTCTTTTTTGGAGGATTAGAATGAAGGTTAAACCTTTAGCAGACAGAGTTCTGGTAAAAATGGAAAAAACCGAATCAAAAACGGCAAGCGGAATTATCATTCCCGATACGGCTCAGGAAAAAACCCAAATCGCTTGCGTTGTGGCGGTCGGAACCGACAAAGAAAAAATCACGGTTCAGCCTAAACAGCGCGTTATGTACGATAAATACGCCGGCACACAAATTAAAATCGACGGCGAAGAGCACCTTATTTTAAAAGCCGAAGATATTATCGCCGTCATTGAGTAGGCATTCCGCAAATAATGCTTTATGACAGCAGCTTTGAAATTAAGCCCTTTGTGCGGCTTAGTTTCAAACGCAGATTATCACCGCCTGCCGTTAGGTTTTAGGCGATTTTTTTATGTCTATTCGGCAAAACGGAATCCCGATAGTGTCCCGCTTCGTATCCGAAAAACAAAACCGATTTATACGGGGCTTTTGTCGCCCGTTTCCGTTTCGGATTTTTGTCCGTCCAACCGCTTTAACATTAAGCGCGCACGGGTATGACCGGGATTAAGCGCCAAAGCCTGATTCAGCGACAGTACGGCATTACGTTTTTCATTTTGTTCGCGCTGTATGACGGCGATTTTATAGTATATTTCGGCTTGCAGATTTTTATCGCCCGTCATTTCGAGCACTTGCCGATACAACGCGTGCGCTTGGACACGTTTACCGGAACCGTTATACAACAACGCCGTATTAAAAAGCGCTCCGGCCGGCAGTGTTATTTTTTTATTGTTTTTGCCCGCATTCAAAATGCGCTCCGCCCGTTCGTATTGCCCCTGTTTAAGCGCGATATAAGATTCCATATCGTATTCCCATGATTCGTGTAAAACAGGCTCGGAAGTGCCGCCGTTTTCAGTCAAAGCGGACGCATAACGGGAGGTATACCAGCGTTCCCACAATTCGGCCGCCTGCTCAAGCATGTTGTAGCGGCAAAAGTAGTACAGCCCGAACTGAACAAGCAGCGGCTCATAGCCGTACGGTTCCCGAACAGTGTCTTCAATCGCCTGCCAAATCTCCGAAGCGCGTTTACGGTCTCCTGCAATAACATCGATATTCCTTTGCGCGTCGTCGAGCTCCCACCGTAGCTTCATATATTCCAAATAGAGTAAAGCACTTTTATTGTGCTGTAAAGTTTTTTCCATGAGAGCCAGAGCCTCGGAAGGAGCAATACGGGGAATCATTTTATCCAATTCCATACCGAGTGTTTGCAAACCTCTTTCACGCAAAACTGATGAAAAAACGGTTTCCTCCGCTTGCGGCATTTTATAAACGGAATACCGGGCATATGCGACAAGGCCGGGAATGTAATCGGGAAATTTTCCCGTCATCGAATTCAAAAGAGAATATGCGTAACCGACATTGCCGGAAAGAAGCGCAGCGCGCGACGCATTATACCACGCGTCGGGATTGTTTTCGGGAAAATCGTCGACGGAGTTGAGCCATGCTTCGATAGCGGCTTTTTCATCACCGCCGCGCAAAAACGCATCTGCCAACAGCATTTGTGAAGGAGGCGACGGCTCGGCAAAAGTTAAATCTTCCGCGCATTGCATAAAATTTCCGGAATCGTATGCAATACGCGCCCAAAAAACAGGGGTATCGTAGACGGACATTGTTTGAGGATGAAGGACAAAAGCCGCATCCATATTTCCCGCCAATGCCTCAATTACCGCAGCATTGCGGGTATACGCACTGTTACCCGTAGTCGCGGCGGCGTCAATATAGGCTTGTTTAAAATGAGGGGAAAAAAAATCGACAGCGGAGTTTACATCGGCCACCTTACTTTGCCCCGCCGTTTTAAAGCGCAGCTCCGCATATACGGAACCGTATTTTCCGCCTTCAAGTTTTGACGCATATTTCAGCGCCGCTTTAATCTTACCGCTCGACACAAGAAAATGCGCATATACCGCCAACAACTCTTCGTTATCGGGAAAACGAGACAAACCTTTGCGCATTTGCTTTTCGGCGTATCTGTTTTTATCCAAAACGAGGGCGCGCCGCACGACGCTCAAATAATCCGCAGCGGAACGCGAAAGTTTTGCATTTTTTTTCAACATCCGCCACGCCGTACCGTAATCTTCGGCTTTGATGAGCGCATCAACCGATTCAAGATTTTCCAAAAATACGCCGGAAGAAGCACCGGACTTGCATGAATTGCAGAGCACACACAGACAAAGAAAAAAAAGTATTGTACTTACAATTCTCAAACGTTTCATCGGCTTAAAGCTTCTTTTTCCAATTCGGGATGTATCGCCCCCAAAATGCCGTTTATAAAGCGATAGCCGTCATTCGAACCGTATTCACGTGAAATATCAACCGCTTCGTCGATAACGATGGACGGATGAATATCCTTTTGAAACATGAGTGAATATACGCTCATGCGTAAAACCGCCAAATCGACCCTGTTAAGCCGACCGATTTCCCAGTTGACCAAACGGTTGGAAATAATACCGTCTATCTGCGAAAGATGTTCAAGAGTACCGCTTACAATCAGGCGGGCAAAAGCTTTTCCGTCTTCGCCCATGCGTTCAAGCTGAGAGGCGGACGCCCACGAAAAATCGAGCAGCGCTTCCGTGTCGGTTGAACCCGCATCCCACGCGTACAAAGCTTGAAATGCTAAAATCCGGCTTTTGCGCCTTGCCATGCATACTCCCGTAAAATCCGTATAAAAACCGCCGTGTCTTTTATGCGGCGGTTTGCACGCTCTACCAATCCAACAGCTTGTTTAACGAATCGCCGTTTTTTAACATTTGGTAATTTTCAGGAACGCGCAGCGACTTGGTAACCTCGTCGACCGCACGTGCAAAACCTTCCGCCTGTTTTTGACGGCCCAACTGATCTTTTATGTACTCGTAAACGGTTACCGCCGTATCGGGCTGAACTTCATCATCGAGGGAAAGCATTTTTGCACCGCGCTTTTCCTGCACTGCGTAAAACTGAAAATCATCGGGTGTTTCGTTTATATCGGAAACGTAGCCCGCATTTTGCGTAAACAGCTTTAACAAGGCCTCATAGTCCATACCGAGCTGCTGAGCAGCCAAAGTTCCTTTGCTGACGTACATGTCCCCGGCTTGAAAACCGGAATTATCAACCTTGCCCTTTACTTTTAATTGAGCGTAAGTCGTTTTTTTGCTTTTTACTTCGGTTTGCAGTGACGAAGCAAGTTTTTTTGCAGCGTCGCCGTTTTTCCCCTTCGGAACGACGACTAAAAAAAGCTTTAAAATATCGTTTTGAACAAAGTTCGATTTGTTGATTTCAAAAAAGGAACGTATTTCCGCATCGGAAACGCTCATATTTTGCAGCGAGCTTTGCTTAAGCGACATAACATATTGCTGGGCAATCAATTGATTTTTAAGAAAAGCTTTATAGTCATTCAAATTCATGCCGACTTGTGCGTTAAAATAATCATCAAGCGACATGCCGCTTTGTTTTTTTACGAGAGAAGCAAATTCCTGCTCACTTACCGCCCGTCCCACTGGAGCGGAAATCGATTCCAAAAAATATTTATCCACTTGCGAATCGCTTATCGAAAGTCCCGCTTTTTGCGCCGCCTGCACCGCGAGCTTTTCATCAATCATCGCATCAAGAATCTCTCTTTTTTGTTCAACGGAAAAAGAGGGCATACCCGTTTGTTTTTGATACATCCCCACTCTGTTTTTAAGTTGCCTAAGTGTAATCGATTCGGTTTTGTGCAGTTTTACCGTAACCAGCGGCTGCAAATCGCTTTGAGCCGGCAACGCAACGGCAAAAGTCAAAAAAACCACAGTTATTCCAAGTACACGTTTCATATCCTGATCCTTAC
>CAUTRX010000105.1:0-5122 GCA_963540775.1 uncultured Treponema sp.
TCCACGACGTGTACTATATAAAAGATCCGCAATATGCAAAAAAAATAGACGAACCGTTTTTGTCGAATGTAGCGTCTGCGCACGAAAACGGCGGAAACACCGGAAGCCGCGGGTGGAACTATACGTTTGACCGCGATTTTACCCGCCGCCTTATTTTGCGCAGTCAAGGAACCGTTTTGTCGGCTCATCAGCTTGCAAAAGCTTCCGTTCCGGGAAAATATTTCGGTATTGCCCGCTGCTTCCGCTACGATAAGGTTGACGCCACCCACTTGTCCGACTTTTATCAAACCGAAGGCATTGTGCTCGGCGAGGACGTAAACTTAAAAACGCTTTTGGGTTTTTTGGAAATGTTCGCTGTCGAGATTGCCGGTGCTACGGACGTTAAATACGTTCCCGGTTACTTTCCCTTTACCGAACCTTCCGTCGAAGTTCACATAAAGCATCCCGTTTTGGGCTGGTTTGAACTGGGCGGCTCCGGTATTTTCCGTCCCGAAGTAACGCGTTCAATGGGTGTTGAAGTTCCCGTACTCGCGTGGGGAATCGGTATCGACCGCATGGCGCTTATGGCACTGGGAATTAACGATTTACGCGACTTATTCAGCACCGATATAGAACAAACCCGCTTGCGCCGCGCCGTGTATTAAGCGGTGGCTGTCCGCATTTCAAGCGGATACTTGATACTTGTGCGTTTTGCAAAGTGTGCCGCCTTGTTTTAATGCGGCGGTTTCAAAAAAATCGTACATAAGGGGGCTGTGGGTTTGTCCGTTTTATTTTTAATCTTATTTTTAAGCCTTGCAATAAATTTTATTTCTTTGGTTTTTATTATCATTCTCTTTGTTGGAAGCAAAAAAAACGATTTGTCGGCGCTTAACGGCAAACTTGCGGATTACGAAAAGAATTTAAAGGACGAATTCGAGCGCAGCAGAAAAGAAAATTCCGAAAACAATCGGGCGTCGCGAAAAGAATCTACCGAGACATTGTTGCAGTTTCAAAATTCGGTAAACGGAAAAATCGATATGCTTACGCGCAATACGCAGGAATCGGTAACAAGCGGTTTGACAAAGGTTATGTCTATCTTGTCCGAGCGGCTGGAAGCGTTGTCAAAGACCGTCCGCGACACATTGCAGGATAATTTAAAAAACATACAGGACAGTAACGAACGTAAATTGGAACAAATGCGTATGACCGTTGACGAAAAACTGCACTCGACGCTCGAAAAGCGCCTCACCGGCTCTTTTCAGCTTGTAACGCAACAGCTTGAAGCTGTTCAAAAAGGGCTGGGAGAAATGCAAACACTTGCAAGCGATGTCGGCGGGCTTAAACGGGCGCTGACTAACGTAAAAACGGCCGGCGGTATGGGAGAAGTTCAATTGGAGTCGCTGCTTTCGCAGTTTTTGTCTCCCGAACAGTACGAAAAGAATGCGCACCCTAATCCTTCAAATAAGAGAAGTGTGGTTGAATTTGCCGTGAAAATTCCGTCCAAAGATACGTCAAAGGATTTTATTTATTTACCGATCGATTCAAAATATCCGGCTGCAATTTGGGACAAGCTGACTGCCGCGTATCAGGAAGCCGATAAGGACGAAATCGACATTCAGCAAAAGGCTTTGAGCGCGGAAATAAAAAAAATGGCAAAGGACATAAAAGAAAAATACATCGAGATTCCGTATACGACGGAGTTTGCCATTTTATTCGTTCCGTTTGAGGGGCTGTATTCGGAAGTTTTACGGATTCCGGGCTTGTTTCAGTCGATACAGGACAATTTTAGGGTAACGATTGCCGGGCCGACGACGCTGAATGCGTTTTTGAACAGTTTGCAAATGGGGTTCCGCACTCTTGCGATACAAAAAGAAAGCGGTAAGGTGTGGGAACTGTTGGGCGCGGTAAAAAGCGAATTCGGTAAATTCGGAGACGTGCTTGCAAAAACAAAGGCAAAACTCGAGGCGGCGACAAAAGACATTGAGTCGGCGGAAACGCGCAGCCGTGTTATTCAAAAAAAGCTGACAAAAATAGACGCTTTACCCGAAACGGATTCGCGCAAACTGCTTGCCGACGAAGAATATTAACATGAGGACGGAGCCGGCATTATGGCGGAAAATGTATCTATGACCAAAGCCGAATTTGATGAGCGCGCGTCGGCTCTTGAACGGAAAAAAAAGGGTTTGGAGCGTAACCGTAATATATGTGTGCTTGCCGCCATGTTTTTAGGGTACAATATGTGGAAGGCTATACGCGAAGGAACGCCGCCGCTGTGGTTTTATATCGCTATGGGGGCGATTTTTGCAGGCGTTATTGCCGTCGGCATTTTCGGACACATTTCTTCGGTACGGGCGCAAAAAGACATGCAGGATTTACTGCGGCTGTACGAAAAAATGCAAAGCGACGTTTTCTCGTACACCGAACAGGAATTTTCGGAAGACGGCAGTTCGGATATGTAAAAATCGGGCACGGCCGCGGCTGAGGTATTTTTGAAAATACGGCAGCATTATTGCACAACTTTTTTTTATAATATATAATCGGCGCACCGCTTATGATTAAAACCGTACATGCTTTTTTGGGCATCATTTTACAGGCGTTTCCTTTTTTAATCACCGGCGTTCTTTTGTCGTCGATTATCGGCATTTTCGTGTCGCGGCGCTTTATTGAACGGTATTTTCCGAAAAACGTTTCCGCAGGTATCGCCTTCGCGCTTGTCGGCGGCTTTTGTCTTCCCGTTTGCGACTGCGTTTCCATACCCGTGTTCCGTTCACTGGTAAAAAAAGGTATTCCGCTCACTTCCGCGGTGGTATTTATGACCGCATCGCCTGTTATAAATCCGGTGGTGATTCTTTCCACCTATTACGCTTTCGGCGGTAACATGCGCGTTGTCTTTGCACGGGTGTTGCTCGGTACACTGTGTTCCGTTTTAACCGGTTTATCTTTTTTGATACGGAAACCGCAAAATGTGCTTTTACCCGGTGAACATTTCGGAAGCTGCGATTGCGGGTGTGAGCAAAATCCGGAAGAAAAACGGGAAAGCGCATACAAAACCTTTATCCGCTTTTTGGAACATTCCCGCCGCGAATTTTTCGGTGTCGGTACCTATTTGATTGCGGGAGCGGCCCTGTCTGCAGTGTTTCAAACGCTTGGAGGAAACCTGCCCTTTATTTTGGGCGGCGCGGGAAAAGCCCTTTCGTTGTTTATTATGACGGCGTTTGCATTTTTGCTTTCGTTGTGTTCTTCCTCCGATGCGGTTATCGGACGTACCTTTATGCCGCAGTTTTCAATCGGCTCAATAATGGGCTTTCTTGTTTTCGGTCCGATGATGGACATAAAAAATATCTTTATGCTTTTGGGCGGATTTACCAAACGCTTTACCGTCCGTCTGCTTATATCCTGTGCGGCTTGGAGGTATTGCTGTGACAAAAAAATGCCGTGTACAGTTGTGCGTCGAAGCGGCCGCATGTATGCTTTTTTCGCTTTTACTTTTAAAGATGATTTTCGCCGAAGATTATCTTTTGTACGTTACACCGCGAATGAAACCGTGGCTCATCTTTACCGCGCTCATTATGCTGTTTTGGACTTTTTCGGCGCTCAAAAGTCTTTCGGAAACAAACTACACGCTCGCTCCGACATCGGTATTCGTTCTGCTGATTCCCTTTGTGCTTTTACTTTTGCCCGCCAATCAAATCGACATAACAAAGCTTTCTTTTACCGGTTCGTCCGCATTTTCTTCGCGTACGTCCGGCCAACCGAATACGGCAAGCGCCAACCCTTTTTTGACGCCGCAAACTGAAGTTTCCGAAGACGGTGCCGCTTTAATAGACGGCAGCGGCATATACAATCAAACGGAAAAAACATACACTAAGCTGAAAGGATATGACGCGGAAAACCGCACGATTACGGTAGATGACGACGATTTTTTAGCATGGGTCGATGCCGTATATAAAAATCCGGCCGATTTTGAAAACTGGAACATACAAATTACGGGAACGGTTTTTTATGACGAACGCTTTATGAAAGAGGACGAATTTGTTCCCGCGCGTCTTCTTATGGTGTGCTGCGCCGCCGACCTTGTTCCCTACGGTCTTATTTGCCGTTACGAAAAAGCCAACGAGTTGGAAAACGGCGCATGGTTTTCCGTAAAAGGCCGCATAGCGCTGGGCGAATACCACGGCAATCCGGAACCGCAAGTCGTCGTAGAATCGCTTGTACAGGCAGCCGCCATAAACAAATATATTTACCCGCGCTTTTAAGAACTTGACAAACTGCGCTTTCGCTTCCATACTGTCGGCATGAACACTGTTGAAGACTTGCAAAAAATCATAGATAAGAGCTCTTCCGTCGTATTTTTCGGCGGAGCGGGCGTTTCGACCGAAAGCGGCATTCCCGATTTCCGCAGTACCGACGGCTTATACAATCAGCAGTGGAAGTATCCTCCCGAAACCATTTTAAGCCGCAGTTTTTTCGATGAGCAGACAGCCGAGTTTTACCGCTTTTACCGCGCAAAAATTATTGTGCAAGGCGCAAAGCCGAATCCTGCGCATATAAAACTCGCCGAGCTTGAAAAAGCGGGTAAGTTAAAGGCGATTATTACGCAAAACATAGACGGTTTGCATCAGGCGGCGGGAAGCACGGCAGTGTACGAACTGCACGGAAGCATTTTGCGCAATTATTGTATGCGCTGCAGTGCGTTTTATTCGCTGGACAACATTATCGCAAACACGGGAACCGACGGCGTACCGCGCTGTACAAAAAACGGCTGCACAGGCATTATAAAACCCGATGTTGTGCTGTATGAAGAAAGTTTGAACAACGAGATTTTGGGCGCAAGCATTAAAGCGCTGCAAACGGCGGATACGCTCATCATCGGCGGTACATCTTTGGCCGTGTATCCTGCAGCCTCTCTGATTCATTATTTTCGGGGCAAACACCTTGTCCTCATAAACAAGGGTGAAACCGCCGCCGACACAAGCGCCGACTTGGTCATCCGCGAACCTATCGGACAGGTATTTGCACAAATACGGGCGTAATGCATAACGCCGATCCGAATCACTCCCGCCGACCCCAAAGCCGGCACCTATACATAATGGCAGCAAACGGCACGTCCCTGCGCCGTTTGCTGCTTCAAGTTTGCGCTTGC
>CAUTRX010000106.1:0-5120 GCA_963540775.1 uncultured Treponema sp.
ATCGTTAGCCGAAGTTACCGGCTTAAGCGTTCAGCATATTACGGCGGAACTGCGCGGAAGTGCTTCCGATTTTTTATATTTAAAGAAAAAGATAAGCCAAAATGAAAAAGATGCCGTCGAACAAGTCATTTTGAAAAAATCCTTAAGCGGTATCCGTTTCGATAAAATACAGGGGCGCATTTACCCCGAAAACAGCCTTGCCTCGCAGGTTGTCGGCTTTATGGGAGACGCGGGACAAGGTTTATCCGGCATAGAATATTCCATGCAGCAAGTTCTTGCCCCGAAAGAAACGGGAAAAACCGTCTCAGGGAAAAATATTTTTTTAACAATCGACGCGCATTTGCAATATAAACTCGAACAAATTGCCTATGCCACCATGGAAGAAACAAAGGCGGAAAGCTTTATGCTGTTGGCAGCTGAAAGTGCAACCGGAGAAATCCTGTCATACATCAGTTTACCGACGGCAAACTTGAACACGTACCCGTCATCAAGCGTTGATGAAAAAATCGACCGCCCCGCCGTTTTGGCTTACGAACCCGGTTCGGTTTTTAAAATATTCAGTGCGGCGGGCTTTTTGGATTCGGGAAAAGTAAAACCAACCGACACCTTTTTTTGCGACGGAAAATACGAAATCGCATCTTCCGGCGGCGAAAAAGCCGTTATCGCGTGCTTGGGCAATCACGGTACGGTGGGCATTCGGGAAGCATTGCAGTATTCATGCAACGACGGTATTGCGCAAATGAGCGCGAAACTGGGCGCCGAAGAATTTTTGCAGAATTTACGGAAATTCGGATTCGGAGAACGTACCGGTATAGAACTGCCTTCCGAAACGCGCGGTACTTTAAAAACCGTATCCGACCGTTATTGGTCGCTGCGTTCAAAACCGACCATATCGATAGGACAGGAAATCGCGGTTTCCGCACTGCAAATAGTACAGGCGGCGACTGCTTTGGCGAACGGCGGTATTCCCGCTCAGCTAACCCTTATATCGAAAATTACCGATTCGAGCGGCACCGAAGAATATCGGCATGTTCCGTCGTTTAAAAAACGGGCAGTGTCAAAATCCGCGGCGGATTATATTGTCAGCTGTATGGAAACCACCGCACGCTACGGAACGGGAAGCCGCGCGTCGCTTGAAGATATTTCAATCGGTGTAAAGACGGGAACAGCGCAAATGCTCGACACCGAAACGGGTAAATACAGTACCACCGATTTTGTGTCCAACTGTGTCGCTTTATTCCCCATCGATAAACCGACGATTGTTTTGTATATCGTCATTACAAAGGCAAAAGGCGAAACGCTTTCGGGCAGAATTGTCGCCCCCATTATAGCCGATGCGGCAAACGTCATCATCGATTATCTGGGCTTGGCGCGCGGCGGCGCATCTTCGTTAGCCCATTCGGGCCGTATAACCTTCCAAACCGACCGGATTCCCGAAATCGGCACAACCCTACCGGACTTTACCGGAATCCCCAAACGTCTTTTAACCCCGCTTTTGAATAGAGAAGACGTTAATTTTATTATAAAAGGCGACGGCTGGGTAACATCGCAAAACCCGCCGGCAGGAACTCCCGTTACCGGAGGCATGACAATTGAACTCACTCTTGAATGATGTTGAACTTCAAATTGCAATGCTTGAAAAAAACCTCGCCGCTTTTAAAAAGCGTTTTCCGGCTCTCGGCGAAAATTTAAGCGCACAAGCGCTCTCTTTTACGGAAAAAGCGCACAAACGCACGGGGAACGGACAGGATTCTCCGCTCATTCCTTTGGAAAACGGCTCTGTGTTTGAAGCGAAAAACGGTGAAATTACCGCTTCATACAAAGAATTGCTCGTGCACTCGCGCTATAATCCGTCGGGAGAAGCCGAAAAATTGCTGAACACCGATTCGGTACGCGAAGCCGAAAGTGTGGTCTTTTGCGGTGCAGGCTTGGGGTATGCGCCGCAGGCTGCGGCAAAAATGTACGCATCAAAAAACCTGATTCTTATAGAACCCGATCCGCTATGCCTTTTACATGCTTTTTCGCTTTTTGACTGGACACGGATATTGCAAGTGCCGTCCTGCATTTTTTTACTGCAAGCCGATCTGCAAACCGTTCTTGCCGTACTTGAACACTACGGTTTACAAAGCGCCGCAATCATTGCACCGAAAGCTGCGACGGAGCGCTCGCGCGATTATTTTTCGGCACTGCAGGAATTGATTATACGCAATAAAAATAAGCAGTACATAAACGAACGTACTTCGGAAAAATTCGGCGCATTGTGGATTTCGAACATATGCAAAAACCTCGTACCCAGCTCACAGTTAAACGGCATAGACCGCTATAAAAACGGCGCCCCCGATATTCCCTTTTGCATACTGGCCGCAGGTCCCAGTTTGGAGGATACGCTCCCCTTTTTGGCCGAAATAAAAAAGCGCGCCGTTTTGATATGTACCGATACCGCTTTACGCTCTTGTTTGCATGCGGGAGTTGAACCGCATTTTATACTGCTTGCCGACCCGCAATATTGGAACGCGCGCCACATAACCGACTTACGATCCCCCTCCAGTATTTTAATCACCGAAAGCGCCGCTTACCCGAGTGTTTTCAGGTTTACATGCCGCGAAATTCTGCTGTGCGCGTCGGCATTTCCTTTGGGACGCTATATCGAACGCTTTACCGAAAAAAAGGAAACGTTGGCAACGGGCGGTTCGGTAGCGTCATGGGCATGGGATTTTGCCCGCTTTTGCGGTGCAAAAACCGTATACACGGCAGGGCTGGATCTTTCATATCCGGCGAACAAAACCCATGCGCGCGGCAGTACTTTCGAAGAAAACGGACACTTTAACGCGACGCGCTTATGCGGCACCGAAAGCCGTAACACCGATTCCGTTTACGGCAATCCCGCCTACCGCACCGGCAAAAATGCGTTCGATTACGAAGGAAATCCGGTAATAACCGACGAGCGTATGCGTCTGTACGCGTGGTGGTTCGAAAGCAAATGCGCCTCTTTCCCATCCGTAAAAACATTCAGTCTTTCGGCAAAAAGCGTACGCATCCCCGGCATAGAGCCCGCCGACGTCGAGGCCTTGTTGAATTTGGAAGCGCGGGAATCCCTTATCGAAACATTTTGCTTCGGCGACAAAAACGGCGAGCACGCGTACAGCCCCTCCATGGCCGATGACGGAAAAGCGGACGGAAATCCCGGCGGACGCAACAGCCGGGACAACGCAGCCGACAACTTGCACAAAGCGCTGGTCGCTTTAAGTGCCGACCTACGGGCACTTAACACATTGACCGAAAAAGCGCTTGAACTTTGCCGCGCGGCAAAAGACAAAGACGACTGCGGACAGCTTTTGCACACATTGTGCGACATCGACAAACACATGGAAGAAAATTCTGCGGCAACCCTCGTTTCGCTCTTGTGCCCCGCCGCTTTTCAGCCGAAAGTGCGCTTGCCGGCCCGAATGCTTTTTTCTTCGGAATCCGAACGCAGCATACAGACGGCGGCGAACATACAAAAAACGGTGGAAATGTACGAAGCCGTGCACAACAGCATCAAAACGCATATCGACCGCTTGAAAAAAAACAATCTGTTTATATAAAAATATTCAAGTTTTTGGAAAAACCGCCGATACTTTATACAAGAGCGATGAGTAACGGTGAAAATAAGACATCCAGACATCGTTGCAGCTCGGTTATAAAGCTGAAAAACGATGTGAGGTTTTTCAGCTTTTTTTTGTCATTTACGAAATTGCACTATTTCATATAATTGCATATTGATGTACAATATGATCAGGTAAAATATTTTACGGCGGGATTACAATGAATTCTTTTACGATATCTGAACTAAAACCGGGCATATTTTTCACCTCGGACGCAATGCTCGATGACAAATTTATTCTTTTGAGCAATGCAACGCCCTTAACCGAAACGCTGGCAAAAGCCCTCATCGAATGGGATTTTGGAGCTATCCTCTCTGAAGGAAATACGACGGACAAGTCGCAACTGCCGGTGCAAAAAAAGCAAACCGATGACGAAAAACGGCCGAGACTCAGAGCACCGGTTTTACCGCCGCAAAAAGATTTTTCGGCCATGAATGCGGGCATAAAATCCGTTATGGGCGCGCCGGGTACGGAAGGCAGGACTTCATACGATATTGAGATGAAACGCCTTGCCGTAGTGGAAAAAGTATACAATGAATACATGCAGTATACCGACACCATGTTTACCCGCTTTGCAACCCATAAAGAACTTGATTTAAAAACGATAACACAGGGCATAAAAGACATGTGTATATTTATAAAAGACAGCAGCCGCTACCTTTTACGCGTAATACAATCCGCCGATGTACACGATACACATTTTTTAACTTCGCATTCGCTTCGTACAACCGTACTCGCCATAACAATCGGATTTCAACTTAACCTCCCTTTAAGCAAATTGGTGGAATTGGGTATATCCTGCATCGTACATGAATTGGGAATGCTTAAAATTCCGCCGCACCTTTATACAACCGAACGGCTTTTAACGCTCAGCGAAAAAAGGATTCTGTCAACCCATCCTGTACTCACATACAATATTTTAAAAGATTACGGTTTCCCTTCGAACATCTGTTTGGGAGCGCTGGAACACCGCGAAAGAGAAAACTCATCGGGCTATCCGCGAAAACTGAACGGCTCCGAGATTTCGCTTTATGCAAAGATAATCGGTGTTGCGTGCACTTTCGAATCGATGACAGCCGGCCGCCGCTTTAAAGAAGCGCAAAATGCAAACGCAGTGCTGCTGGAGCTGTTACGGAATACGGGGAACCAATACGATGAGAATATTCTTAAAGCGCTTTTATGCAGTTTGTCGCTCTACCCGATCGGTACCTATGTATTCCTTTCAGACGGTAAAATCGGCATAAGCGTGGATACAAACCCTTCCGACCCGAAAAACCCGCTTATACAGCTTATTTACGAAACGGATGCAAACGGTGAACCGAAAATCGTGCAGCCGGGCACCCGCGACCTGAGCATAACGCGGGCATTAACCGAAACCGAAATCACCGATTTACTAAAATCGATGCCGGACAAAAAACAAGAGCGAAAATCACAATAGACGTTTTTTTTCTTTTTCGATATCGGCAAAAAACAGTT
>CAUTRX010000107.1:0-5110 GCA_963540775.1 uncultured Treponema sp.
AGGCTATGCTGTACCGGTCTATGAAGCTTAAATTCACCCCGCTCGATTACATGGTAATTGTCTGCCTGCTTGTCTATTCGGCAAGCGCAACCGTAACCCCCATTTGCCTTTTGGCCATGTCCGAAGAACTGAACTTTTCTTTGTCCGCAAGCGGCGGTATAGAAGGAATGCGCAGTTTTTTAATCTTTTTGTCGCTGTTTTCGGGCGGTTTTATCGCCGCGCGTATCGGTAAAGTGCGCTCCCTGTGCGGCGGCTTATTCGGTTTGAGTATCGGGTACGCCGTGTACGCCATCGCCCCCTCGTACACAATCATTCTCGGTGCAAGCGTAATAATCGGCGCTTCGGCGGGTATTTTGGAAGGCTTACTGAACCCGCTGGTTCAGGATGTGCACGGCGATGATTCGGGGCGCTATTTAAACATTACAAACGCCTTTTGGTCGGTCGGCGTTTTATCGACCGTACTTATCGCAGGTGAATTATTGACACACCGCGTATCGTGGCGCCTGATTATGGCCTTTCTTGCGGTTTTTTCGTTTGCCGCCGCCGTACTGTCGGCAGCTTTGCGTAAAAACGAACCGCGCCCCCGCTCGCCGGAAGTGCGGCACGTTATCGGCCAATACAGTGCATGTATCCGTAGGCGCCGTTTTTTACTGTTTTGCTTTATGATGGTTTTGGCAGGCGGGGCGGAAGGCGCCTTTACCTTTTGGAGCGCCGGCTACATTCAAGTGCATTTTTCCGCCCTGCCGCGTATGGGCGGCATAGGGACTGCCTGTTTTGCCGCAGGTATGCTCGTCATGCGCTTGGCAAGCGGCCTGTTCGTTTCGCAAAACAAACTGCGCAAAACCGTCTTTTTATCCGCCGTATTCGGGGTCGGCGTCGCGTCGGCAATTCCGTTTATACAAAGCGAAACGCTCTTTTTTCCGCTTTTATTTTTTGCCGGAATAAGCATCGCCTGCTTTTGGCCGTCGATTCAATCCTATGCGGTATACAGAATGCCCCAACTGGATTCAACCGCCGCCTTTATCTTAATGTCGTGTGCAGGCATTCCCGGTTTCGGTTTGGTGTCCTTTGTCATGGGACTTATCGGCGATGCCGCCGGATTGGAAAAAAGCTTTTTATGCGTTCCCGCGCTTTTAGCGGTACTGGCACTCACCGTAGTTATCGAACGCGGCGGCAGCAAAAACCGCTGCACCCGATAAAGGCAATTGTTATACTTGCCTACTCGGTTTGAATTGGGTATCTTTAAAAAAATCGGAATAATCAGGAATTAGGAGGTTTTATGCTTGACAAAAAGGTAAGCGAATTGCTGAACGCTCAAATCAATAAGGAATTATTTTCGGCTTACATTTATTTGGATATTTCCAACTATTTTTACGATCAGGGACTGGAAGGTTTCGGCAGCTGGTATAAGATTCAGGCAAAAGAAGAACAGGATCACGCCGATTTGATTTTGCAGTATTTGCAAAACAACGGCGAAAAAATTACGCTGGAAGCAATCGATAAACCGAATCATTCGTATACTGCGTTTAAAGACGCTTTGCTGGTAAGTTTGCGGCACGAACGCTACGTTACCGAATTGATTCATGCGATTTACGCGGCGGCGGTCGAAGTAAAAGATTACCGCACCATGCAGTTTTTGGACTGGTTTGTAAAAGAACAGGGCGAAGAAGAAAAAAACACCGAAGACATGATAAAAAAGTATGATTTATTCGGCTCGGATGCAAAGGCGCTGTACATGCTCGACAACGAATTAAAAGCGCGCACCTACGCTCCGCCGTCGTTGGTTTTGTAAGCTTTGTAAGAACCTGCAGCCGCATTGCCCCGCACTGCATAAAAAAGGCTGTCTTTAGGACTTTTCCGCAACGACGTCACCTTCATCCGTTATGACACATTCGGCTCCCGCCGAGCGTAGGAAAGGGCACCCTGAACGGGGAATGAGACCTTCCCCGCTCGGGGTGCACGGCTCACCCTGTACAGGGTGATATGTCCCACTCGCTCGAGTGTGCCTGTCCCACACGGGCGAGTGGCTACCCCTCACTAAAGCGAGTGTGCCCGTCCCACACGCTCGGGCGGCTACCCCTCACTCGGACGGGTGCGTCAAAGTAATGCCGGACACTACCCCAGCATAATGGGGCGCACAAAAGGGCATAAAAAAGCGCCGGTCAATCCCTGTCGGCAGGGGCTCACCGGCGCCGAGTTTAAAGTTACGGTTTAGCGCATCGTAATGCGTGCCGCGTTTCAGTATTTTCCGTACATGGGTCCGTAAGCCTTACATGCGCGGTAATCCTGGCCTTCTTTGTCCATACCGAATGCGTTCCATGCGGCGGGGCGGAAGATTTTGTCTTCCGGCACGTTGTGCATACAAACGGGAATACGCAAGATGGAACAGAGCGTTATTAAGTCCGCACCGATGTGACCGTAGCTGATGGCGCCGTGGTTTGCACCCCAGTTGTTCATAACGTCATAGGCGGAAGTAAAGGCGCCCGTGCCCGAAATGCGCGGGGCAAACCATGTGCAGGGCCACGTATAGTTTGTGCGCAGCCACAGTTTGTCGGTTACTTCATCCGGCAGTAAAACCGTCCAGCCTTCGGCAATTTGAATAACGGGACCTAAGCCTTTTACGATGTTCAAGCGGGTCATCGTTACCGGCATTTCGGCATTTGTTACAAAGCGGGAGGAAAAACCGCCGCCGCGGAAATAGCCGAAGTCCGCCGCGCACCAAGTGGTCGCTTTAAGACAGGCTTTTTGATCCTCTTCGCTGACTTCCCAAAACGGCTTCATAACGCGGTTGCCTTTTTTGTCTTTCATTTCGGCACTGGCGTCCAAACAGCTTGCACCCGAGTTGATAAGGTGCAAAAAGCCGCCCGCGTCTTTTGCAACGCCTTTTAATTCGTAACCGGCCGCCTTTTTAACCGCGTCGGCACTCCAATACGTGCGCACGTCGGAGAAAATCTGCGAACGGCCGGTAAGCAATTTGCCGAACAGCATGGAAACGCCGTTGAGCGTGTCGTTTTCCGTTGCCAAAACGTAGGGTTCGCGCGCGCCTTCCCAGTCGAATGACGAATTGAGCATCGCTTCGGGGAAGTCGCAGTTCGGATAAAAATCCGTCCATTGGCGCTGACCTTGAAAACCGCCTGCAATCGCATTGTGTCCGACCCTTTCTTCCGAACAGCCTTCGGGCAGATTTTGGTTCCCGTTGTACAAATCCTTGATAATGCACATCATTTTGACAACGAATTCCCATGACTCGGCCTTTTCTTTGTCCGACTTTTTCATATTGTCGGGATTCATATCGATGCCTTCGGGACAGTGTTTTTTTGTCCACGCGAGGGCTTTTTCGTATTCGGCTTTGTCGTAAATGCCCTCGGTCATGCGGCGGATGATTTCCACTTCGTCGACGGATTCGACTCTCATGCCCAAATAGCTTTCAAAAAATGACGGATCGATGATGGAACCGGCGATTCCCATACAGATTGAACCTATTTGCAAATAGGATTTTCCGCGCATGGTAGCGGCGGCAACTGCGGAACGGGCAAAGCGCAGCAGTTTTTCCTGTACGTCGGCGGGAATATCCTTGGCGTCGGCTTCCTGTACGTCGTGTCCGTAAATGCCGAAAGCGGGTAAACCTTTTTGAGCGTGTCCGGCCAAAACCGCCGCCAAATAGACGGCGCCGGGGCGTTCCGTTCCGTTAAAACCCCACACGGCTTTGATAGTCATCGGATCCATGTCCATGGTTTCCGAGCCGTAGCACCAGCACGGAGTTACGGTCAACGTAATGTCCACGCCGGCTTTTTTGAATTTTTCGGCGCAGGCTGCCGCTTCGGCAACGCGGCCGATAGTCGTATCGGCAATAATTACTTTTACGGGTTCCCCGTTTGTGTAACGGACATGACTCTTAAAGAGTTTTGCGGCAGCTTTTGCCATGTTCATAGTCTGCTCTTCAAGAGCGGCGCGCACATTCAGCGGCCCCTGTCTTCCGTCGATTGTGGGGCGAATACCGATAATGGGATATTCACCGATAAGTCTGCTTTTTGCCATATTGTACCTCCTGTGTGCGCCGCGCTTTCAGGCAAGGGCGCATAAATAATTCGCCTGCTCAACGCCGAATCAACGTCGTCGGCAGCCGTATTTCGCAATACTCCCTTTCGGGATTATCAATCCGTTCCAGCATCAGTTGCGCCGCTTTTGTACCGATTTCCTGCAAGGGCTGGGCTACAAAATAGCGGCACCACGAAATAAGCGAGGAATAATACACGTCGTCGAAAGCGGCAAACACGATTTTTTTTTGCACCGCTTCGCTTTCTTCCATAACGCGCTTTGCAGCCCCGAGCGTTACCATAAGGTTCACACAAAAATACGCGTCGGGAGGATTTTTCCGTTCGAGCATTTCATTCATAGCGTTGTAGCCGCTTTCCAAATTCAGTCCGGAAAAAACGGCTAAATGCCGGTCAAAGTCGATATGCGCTTTATCCAAAGCGTTTTGATAACCGGCAAAGCGCTCCCGGCTGGTCATCGAATCGTCATCGCCTCCGAGAAAGGCAATGCGTTTAAAGCCGTCGCCTATAAGCGCGTTTACCGCTTTGCATGTGCCTCCTTCATTGTCAACCAAAACGCAGTCGGCGCCGAGCGCATTAAAATTGCGGTCAACCAGTACCAGCGGAATATCCTGCGTTATGCGCTTAAAGTGACGGTATGCCGGACTTACCGGAATGGCGATAATCCCCTCCACAAACTGATCGGCAAGGTAATCGAGGCGCTTTTTTTCAACTTCCACCGAACCGTCCGAACAGCATAAAATCATCGAGTACCCGGCTTGGCGCAGTACTTTTTCGAAGCATTCGCATAAAAACATAAAAAAGTAATTGGACAATTCCGGTGCGATAACCCCGATTGTTTTACTTTTGCGCATTTTTAAACTGCGCGCCGCAGGATAGAGGCGGTATTTTAAACGGGTAATGGAAGTGTGTACGGCTCGGCGTTTTGCTTCGGAAACATTGGTATCTTTATTCAGTACGCGCGACACCGTGGCGGTCGAAACTCCCGCATCCTGAGCGACATCTTTTATCGTAACCACTTCCGTATCTTCCCGTTTTTATCCCTAAAATCGAAC
>CAUTRX010000108.1:0-5027 GCA_963540775.1 uncultured Treponema sp.
TAAAACTCGAGTTGAAAATCGGACACGGATGTCCGATTTTCAACCTGCAAGAAGAGCGCGGATTTCGGGTTCGGAGGGCATAACGCGTAGGGCGCCTTTTTTTTCGGTTATCAGGGAGGCTGCGGCGTTGGCAAAGACGAGCATGAAGTGCAGTCGCTCCGGTGTAAAACCGCTAAACCCGTTTACGAGAATATCGTGCAGCATACAGGCGCCGAAGGTGTCTCCCGCTCCGGTGGTATCTATGGTGTGTACGTTTTTGAACGAGGGGGCGCCGGCGCGTAAACCGAGTCCGTCCGTGCAGGCGGCATCCGCATAAAAAACCGAACTTCCTCTTTTACCGCAGGTTACGCTGATGAGCGGAATGTTGTACGATGAACGCAAAATCCGCACTCCTTTTTCTATGTCCGCACTTCCCGTAAGAAATTCAAGTTCCTCTTCGGCGATTTTCAAAATGTCGCAGTGCGACAAACCGAACATCATGCGTTCTTTTGCCCGTGCAAGGCTGTCCCACAGGGGAATGCGTAAATTCGGATCGAAGGAACACAGCGCCCCGTGCTTTTTTGCGCATGTTATCGCGTATTCCGTTGCCGAAAAAGCCGGTTCGGCTGTCATGGAAAGAGAGCCGTAGTGGAATATGTTTGTGCGCGAAAGCAGTGTTTCGTCAACTTCGTCGCTTAAAAGCTGCGTGTCCGCTCCGGGATTACGGTAAAACGAAAAGTCGCGCTCTCCGTCTTCCGTTATGTGCACAAAGGCGAGGGTAGTGTTGTCCGTCTTGCTTACAATAAGGTTTTCGGTTCCGATGTGTAAATCTTCAAGTACGCTTTTTAAAAGTCTACCGAAGATGTCGTCTCCGACTTTTCCGATAAATGAGGTTTTATGGCCGAGTTTGTTGAGCATGGCCAGCAGATTCGCCGGTGCGCCGCCGGGATTTGCTTCCATAAGGCGGTTGCCCTGTTCGCTTAGACCGTGCGGGGTAAAATCGATGAGCAATTCTCCCAAAGCGCTGACGCCGATGTCTTTTTCGTTCATGCTAAGTCCTCCTTCGGCAAAACGCCTGCGGTTTTGCGCGCTTTATTACGCAGCGCACTAGCGGCGGATAGCGGCAGTCTTTTTCAACCACGAATAAAAGTCGAATCCGCTTACAGCGCCGTCCGGATTAAAGCGTTTTCCGTCTATGAGCGGTATAATGTCTTCTTCGATGACGCCTAAAATCGAGTCGAAATATACGCCTTCAAGCTCGACATCTTCCAACGGGCTTTTTTTTCCCCGCTGAATGTATTTTGTACTGTAGCGCTTTAAAAGCGCAAAATCGTCACCGGCGATTATGTGCCACAAAAACAATGCGGCGTCTTTTCGCGTTGCGTTTTCCGTGTGCACATTTACTTCGGGGGCATACCATCCTGCCGATTTTAACTGTTCGGCAAGTAGTTTTGCGCTGCGGTGTTCGGTACCGGTGATAAAATCGAGTACCCGCGTATTATCCTGCGTGAGCGATGTCATATCGATGAGCCGTATGGTATCTTGAGCTAAGAGGCGTGCGCTGTCTTTTCCCAAATCGGTGTCGATTTCGTAATACTTTGCCGCATACTCGCGCTTTTCGGCGTACAGTTCCGTATACTCCTGCGGTAAAAAGTCCAACGCCGCATCAAAGGCGGCCAGTGCTTTTGTGTAATCGCCTGCAAGAAAGTATTCGGCGGCCAGTTCCGTTTTGAGCCGGTAAAACGAAGGGTTGTGTTCGGCTGCCTCTTCAAGATATGAGCGTTTTTCTTCCGGCTTTGCCGTCAAGCGCGACTGTACGAGCATAACGTATTCGTCGCCGCCGTTACGGTTTTGCGCGCTTTTAAGCATTTTTTTCGCCGCCGCCGTGTCTTTGTTTAAGATATGCCAATCCGCATACAGGGCGTAAATGTGCGCCAAATAATTCGAATCGGAAGAGGGGGCGGACAAAAGCGAATCGAGTTCTTTTTTTATAACCGCATTCCGCGCCATAGTCGGTGCGCGGTACTGGTCTACAATCGCGCGTTCTATGTCTTCCAGCCGCCCCTTGTTATCTTCCCGCGTAGAGGAAGAATACACTTCATCGCGCGGCACCGTGGCGCATGAAATAAAAAATCCGATGAGGACGCACAGTGCGCCCGCTCCGTAGCCGTGTAGTGTTTTCATTGTACCGCTCCGATATATGCGTGAATTTTATTGTCTATGCCGCAGCATACCAATTCGGCTTTTCCGTCGCCGTCAACGTCGATAAGACAGGGGGTACCGCTTCCCGAAACGGGAAAACCGTCCAGCGGCAAAAGGTTTTCGCTGTATGCGTATACGGCATTACCGCCGCCTGAAACGAATATATCGTCCGAGCCGTCCATATCAAAGTCCATAAGTGTGATAAGGCGGTTTTGGGCGTTTTTCGGTTTTAACGAAACTTTGTCGATAATGCGGCATTGCGTGTCGATTTTATATAAGTCGCCCTGTTCGGTTGCGACAAAAAACATTTTTAAGCCGGCGGAATACACGGGCTGCACCTTGCATGCCGCATTAAGATTTACGGAAAGCGTTTCCGGTTGTCCCTGTGCGGCAGGCGGAACATCGGCCGGCATAAGCGAAAATACTCCTTCTTCGGTTAAAATTGCCATATGCAGCTTTGAATTTGCATCTTTGTATAAAACGGGTTGAACGGCCGAAATGGCATCCCATTCAATCGGGTAGTTTTGCGCAATTTTCCCCTCGGCGTCAAAAAGGTACACGCAGCTGTCGAAAGAGCGCGGAAAAGCGGCTATGTTGTTTCCCAAAACAAAGGGGGCTTTTTTTAATTTTGCATCCATTTCGTCTGAATAATGAACGCCGGCGCCCGAATCGACGAACAGCAGCAGATTTTTATCCGTAAGCGGAACAACCACAGTGCCGTTGACAATCTGCGGTGCGGCGGCACAGCGTTCTCCGGTCAGTACGGGAAAACCGGTTTGCGCGTTCAATTCGTAGTCGGTTTTGTATACGGTACCGCGCGCGGAAACCGCCCATACCGCTTTAACCGTTCCGCGTTCGGTGTGAACGTTCAAGTAGGCGGTATCGTCAAGTTTAATGCTTTGTACGCTCCGCTGCGCCAAATTAAGCGCGTACACCGAGTTCCCCGATGTCCAGTAGGCAAAAGGAACATTTTGCGTATTTTTTCCGCAGTATATGCGCGATTGCACTTTCATTGCGCAGTCGTAGGGAAAGGCTGCAAGTTCTCCGCGCGACACCGACGCGGTTTTTTGCATATACAGTTCGAAATTCATTTTTTGGGAAGGATCGAGTTTTACCGATACAACACCTTTGCCGTAGTCTTTCAGCACCGATCTCAGCGCGGCATTGTGTTTTAAAAAAGCCGGAACGCGGTTGTCGAGCGTATAATATGCAAACAAAGACGTTTCGGGAGAAACGGAGCGCGCAATCGTTTTCCAGTTTTCGGTTTTTACCAAAAGGCGGCCTTCTTTTACCTCTTTGACAAGCGTTGCAAGCACTTCGGCGCTTTCGGAAAGGTAGAGATATCCGTCCTGAATGACATAAAAAGGCGTGGAAAGTTCGATACCGAAAGAACGTGTCAGCGCCTTTATTATATCGGGAAATTCTATTCGGGGAATGCGCAAACCGTTTACCACCGCCGAAACATCTTGTTGAACAAAGAACAGCGAAAAAATATGCGAAAAAACGTCGCGGCATTGTTGTTCGTCTTTGAGCGATATAAAAAACAGGGGTGCGTCCGAATCGGCGGTTCCGGCAATGCCTATTTCATCCCCCATCCACGAAAATATCAATTCCTGAATGTCTTTTTGAAACAAAAACCGCACGCCGCTTGCCGCATTTTCGTACGCGCGCATAATATTGCGGCCGAGCAAGGCAGCGCCGTTTTCGAATAAAAAGGCGGGCTCTCCCATCTTTATCAGTGTAATGTAGTCGGTTGATTCGGGAAGGCGCGCCAAAATGCCGGGAACGGCGGATTTATTTTGCAAAACGGTTTTTAATCCCACGTCTTCGGAATCCCAACTGCAGCTTCCCGATACGGACATTTCTTTTTTATTCAAGTCGAAGTTGACGGCCGTGTGTTCGGGAAAATTCAACTGCGAAACAACGCGCGAATACAGCGTGTCGCCTTTTATTTGTGCGGTAAAATAATTCATGTCGGTTAAAATACTGAAAGCTTCCGAACGCGAGTTTTTTATGAATTTTTTTATCGCTTTTACGCTTTCTTTGTGTTCCGTATCGGTTTGTTTTTGAAACGCCTGTATGAATAAATCTTCGGAAGCGGACACTATCATAAGGTCTTTGTAAAACCCGATGTAGGCGTTTTGATCCGCGGAAATCTTATAAATCCAAAATAAAATGCCGTTGCGGTTTTCGGCCGACAGTTCCTTTACGGACGAAAGTAAATCGGCGCGGTATTTTAAGACGGCGGGAAGTAAGCGTGCCGGTGCGGAACGGAAGCCCAGCTTTGCGCACAAAAGGTAATTGTTGTTTTCATAAAAAGCCGCATCGACCCTGAAATTTGACGCTTTTTTAAACCACGCGGCGGACAAAACGGGAGAAGCCCGCAGCGAACGCAGATTTCCTTGCAGTTTTTCCGTGTTTTTTCCCGCCAACAGCGCATCGAGCGTTTGTACGGATATGCTTTTTTGTAAAAAGCCGCCTGCAGAGGGCAGGTTTATGTACGCGTAAAAATTCTGCGGTATGTGCTCGGCGGGATCCGCACCGTCGAGGGCGGCATAAATCAAAAAGCCGGCCAACGGAATAACGATGATTAAGATGATAATCATCAGCGTTTTGATGAGATTGTAAAAAAAACCGTGTTTTTTTTTCGTTTTTTTTACCTTTTGCGATTGGGTTTGCAGTGTGTCCGGCATTTTATCCTCTCTTAATTCGACAGCAATTTGCTGCGGCACAAAGTGATCGGTAATTGTTTATTCAGTGTAAAATGTTCCGCTGTCTATGTCAAGGTTAAAGAATGTGTGTGTACGGAAATCAATTTTGCTCTCAAAGATGCCGTACTCAGCGGT
>CAUTRX010000109.1:0-4981 GCA_963540775.1 uncultured Treponema sp.
AAAAGCGGCACACGGTCAACTTGAACCTGAGCGCAGGCATGCTGTTGCGCGAAGCTGCCGCGAAGGTCAAGTGCGAAAAAACCGAAGGCGCAAGCACCGACCCCTACATTACCGAAGTTACCGACATCGTATCGGGCAAAACGAACGATGTTTTGACCAAAGGCGGCGTTGTGCAGATTACGGGCAGCCGTCTCAAGTTCGACGCCACGGACGCATCGCAAGGCATCTTCTTTGTACCTGAGGCGGGAGCACCGGTGCGTGCCGACGTCATCGCCGAAAACAAACCCGCCCGCCTTATGGCAATCATTCCTGCAGGCCTTAAAGCCGGCACCTACTACGTAGAGGTGCGTACGAAGATAACATCTTCGCCCAAACCGCTTAAAAACGTCAAAATAGGCAGGTTTTTAAAAGCACTTACCTGTAACACATAAAAGGATAGACGGTCTATCTACGTAATGATAGATAGTCTATCTACATAATGATAGATAGTCTATCTGCGTAATGATAGACGGCCTATCTGCATAGGGATAATCGGTGTGTGTCGTTACCGGTGTTTCAGCCGCCGAATCAAAAACGCGGAAATCGGTACGGTACTCACCGCTGCGGCTTCTTTTTTGCCGCGGCGCCTTTTAAAAGAACGAATACAATATGCGCACAGGACGAAGCGACGGCAAGCCCCAGCACAATCGCTCCGGCAGCCGCCAGCGTCGTAAAGCCGATACCGGCAGCCGTATCCGGGTCGCCCTGCACAAAGGCGCGCATTGTCTGAAACATACCGCCGCCGGGAACCAGCGGAATTAAACCGGGAATCAAAAAAACGGTTGCAGGGCATTTTACCGCAACGGCGCAAAATTCCGAAAGAGCGGCAACCGCAAAGGCGGCCGAAAAATATGCAAAACTTTCCGCTCCGCCGCGGGCGGACAAAAACGAAAACAAGCCCCAGCCGGCGCTTCCCACAAGCGAAGCCCATAAAACTCCTTTACGGTCGGCGTTAAAAATAAGCGCATAGCAAAACGATGCGCCGAACCCCCACGCAAAGGGGATTATTAAAACGGCGGCGCTCACGGCATAAATCCTTGCACAAGCATTCTTGCCGCCGAATCAAACACAAGTAAGCCCAAAACGGAACCGGCAGAAAGACCTGCCGCAATCATAAAAGCTTCCAAAATACGCGCCGCCCCGGAAACCAAATCGCCTGCAATAATGTCGCGTATCGCATTTACAATGGCCAGGCCGGGCACCACTTGCATCAATACGGCGGTGGTTGCAATCAAAGCCGAGTCTACGCAGCCCAAAACGGATAACAGTTCCGTAAGAACGGAAATAAGCGCGCCGTATAAAAACGACAGCATAAACCCGTTTAAAGACAAGCGCTGCATCCGAACGACAAACAACCGTAAAACAAAGCCGACAAAAGCCGCGCCGGCGGCATCTTTTACGGAGCCTGCAAACATAAAGGCAAAACACAACGAGCTGCACGCGGCGCAGGCAAGGACTAAGGGCATACCGTAACCGGGCGAGCGGCGTATTCGGTCAAGCACGTATGCCGTTTGTGCAAAATTCATATCCTCTCCCGCTTTTTTACGGCTTTCCAAGCGGCGGGACAACTCGTTTATCAGCGATACTTTGCGTAAATTAACGCCGCGCCGTGCGATACGGCGCAAAGCGCTGTGTTGTTTCCCGGCCGTATCGGTAAAGGACAACATTACCACCGTGGGCGTTACAAAGGACGAAGCGGAGAGCGCCCCCAAAGAAGAGGCAATGCGCATAATCGTATCTTCGGTGCGGTACGTTTCCCCGCCGTTTTCCAACACAATACTTCCGGCTTTTAAAGCGATATCGATTATCGCATCGGCAGAATTCATATTCATAAAACGGAGTATAGCATAATAATTGCGGAAAATACAGCATGGCAATACAGCGTCAATTTGACATATTCGAAGTTCAAAAGTATAATACATTTTCGTGCTGAATTAAGGACATTCAAATGAACAAAATCACAATGAAAAATGCCGTTGCCGAACTCGACGGCGACGAAATGACCCGTGTGCTGTGGGCTGTAATAAAAGGAAAATTGCTGGAGCCCTTTGTGGACTTAAAAACCGAATACTACGATTTGGGCTTAAAACACAGGGACGATACAAACGATGAAGTTACCTACGAGGCAGCCCGTGCAATAAAGCGGCTCGGCGTCGGGGTAAAATGCGCAACGATTACGTCAAACAAAGCGCGCATGGAAGAATACGGCCTCAAGCACTTAACCCCCAGCCCCAACGCGATTATCCGTGCCGAATTGGACGGAACCGTATTCCGCAAACCGATTCTTTTAAAAAACATAAAAGGGACGGTCAGCTGCTGGGAAAAACCGCTTATTTTGGGACGGCACGCATACGGCGATATGTACAAAAATTGCGAAATGTACGCCTCGGGGCCGGGAAAGGCGGAACTGGTGTTTACCGATGCCGCAGGGAACGAAACGCGCAAAACAATTGCCGAATTACAGGGGCCGGGCATTGTGCAGGGCATTCACAATACCGACGCTTCCATCGCCGGCTTTGCACGTACCTGCTTTTTATACGCTCTGGACGAAAAAATCGACGTATGGTTTGCGGCAAAGGACACGATAAGCAAAACCTACGACGGGCGTTTTAAAGAAATCTTCCAAAACGTATTCGATACGGAATTCAAACAACGCTTTGCCGATAAGGGGATAGAATATTTTTACACCCTGATTGACGATGCGGTTGCGCGCATTATGCAGTCAAAGGGCGGCTTTTTGTGGGCCTGCAAAAACTACGACGGCGATGTTATGAGCGACATGGTCGCTTCGGCCTGCGGAAGCCTTGCGATGATGACCAGTGTATTGGTTTCTCCTTCGGGCGTGTACGAATACGAAGCCGCGCACGGCACGGTTCAAAAGCACTACTACCGTTATCAAAAAGGCGAAAAACCGTCCACAAACCCCTGTGCGCTTATTTTTGCATGGACGGGAGCTTTGGCAAAACGCGCCGAACTTGACGGTACACCGGAACTTGCAGACTTCGCCCGCAAACTGGAACAGGCCGCGCTTAAAACAATCGAGGACGGTTTAATGACCGGAGACCTTGCGCGAATAGCTTCTCCTGCGGCAAAAAAGATTTTGAACTCGTGGGAATTTATCGATGCGGTACGCGATAACGCAGCCGCGGCTGTATAAGCCGGCATGATCAGATTACCCGTATGATACCGACCATCCGCCCCCGCTTCGATTTTGCCCTCTACCCTTCACCCTTCGGCCGTATCCGCATCGCCTATGATGAAGCCTATATCCGTAGCATTCAAAATATAGCGCGCACACATCCGGCATACGAGGCCGAAACACAAAACAAAGGAAAGCCCTCAGCCCTCTCCGACAAAGCATACGAACAGTTAAGCGAATACTTTGAAGGGAAACGCGCGATTTTTGATATTCCCTTTTACGCGGAAGGAACGCCTTTTCAAAAGCGGGTGTGGGAAGCGCTGTGTACAATTCCCTACGGCGAAGTATGCACGTACAAGGACATAGCCGTAAAAATCGGCAATCCCGCTTCCTGCCGCGCAGTCGGCGGCGCAAACAATAAAAATCCCATTGCAATCGTCGTGCCCTGCCATCGTGTTATCGGCGCGGACGGAAGCCTTACCGGTTATGCCTCCGGTCTCGATTTAAAAAAAGCCTTATTGGAGTTGGAGCAGCGATATAAAATGACACACCGTTAAGTTTGCAAGCCGGCGCACACTTGTTATGTACAGTATTGTCGTGCCTGTAAGTGTGTCATACCTCCTTGAATATATCGATAGCGGGCAAGGTATCGGGTCACCCCGCCCCCTTCCGCTCTTCCTACGGAAAAAAGCGGTTTTATAATCCCGTACACGCTCCCGAAAAGGAAACTCGAATTTCAACCTGTACGTTTTGTACAGGTTTCATACGATGCCGGTGAAGTTGTAAGTGAACAAGTTTGCAAACGTGCTACCTAGTTTACTCCGTAAACTAGCGGTACTCTCAGCTACTCTAAGTAACCGCTGAATACCCAACCCGTTGTTTTCGCTGCAATAGGCTTTCCGTCGCGGTCTTTCGCGCCCGCCTGCACTTCCACTTGCACCCAGTTGCTTGTAATACCGTCGATGGTTGCCTGTTTTCCAAGTGTTAGGATTTTTACCTTTGTTCCGGCAGACATTACAGTAAGCACTTGAGTTGATGTTGCTTCACCGCTTCGCAATTTTAGATTTTCTTTAACGGTCATAGTTTTGTGTGGGGCGACGTTGGTAGTTGGAGTAGATGAAATTGCTGCCGGCTTAGTTGGTGTGTGTGCTTTTTTACTTTCATCGTAGTCGCATGTGCCGTCGGCGTGGCGGGGCCAAGTGATATTTTTTTCATTGAAAATCTGAGAATTAATAGGGAAAATTAAATTAGAGATTTCTCCTCCTGTTTTTGCATCTACTTTTACAAAATCATAAAAACGTTTTCCGTTTAGGAATATAGTCAAGTAATCGCCATCCAAACTATAAGTGAATATATACGTTTCACCTTTTTTAAAATATGGAGCAAAAGAAGACTTTACTTGTTCCAATGAATAATCATTATCTTTTAATTCCAAACAAATCCATACAATCTCTTTTTTTTCGTTATCAATACGATCAATATATCCGCTTACAAACCCATTAAAATACTGTCTATCTGAAAGGTAAATTATGGAATCAGACAATAATATGTAATTAGAATATCCTGTATTTAAATAATTTTTTTCTCCTTCTATGTCAAAAGTTGCTAATTCTATTTTATCAAAAGTAATAATTTCATTTTTTTTTATTTTTCCTATAGAATCGGATATTTTGAACGGATAATTTTTTTTACCATAAAGGTTCGAGTCTCGCCTTACCAGACACTCGTGTGAATAAAGCTCTGCAATTAATAGTACTAAAGCAACAAATAAAGTATTTTTTTTTCATTTTTATCCCTTCCATT
>CAUTRX010000110.1:0-4972 GCA_963540775.1 uncultured Treponema sp.
TGCAGAATTTTTCGCGGAATCGGAATCCGTCTGTACCGCAGGCAGAGATTTCTCTTCTCATCCCAAATAAATCCTTTCATCCATCCCTGCACGGATGCCGCAAAAGCTGTATGTATGCGATGTTTGCCGCTGGTGGAATGCCGCACGTAAAACATCTTGTTTCAAATCCTGCACACGGATGTGGGCAAGAATTGTACATCCCTGTACAATTCTTGCTTCGGGTTTTGTTCGCACAAAACCCGTTTATCTACAGCTTTATCCGTCCCGACATGGAAGTCGGGAATGTTGTATATAAACAAGTTTGCGCTTGCCGCAAACTTGAAGCAGAAAACGGCGCAGGGACGTGCCGTTTTCTGCCATTATGCTTACGCTCACTCCGGGCGCTGTATCAAAGATTCTTTGATAGGGCTATAAGCTTAAACAGATTCACTAATATATTATTTGTGATACGGGTACGATTTCGTAACCGGCTTCCAATACCGCATTTATCAATACTTCAAGTTTTCCGATTACGGAAGGGCTGTTGCGCGGTGAAGCCGCCACGGTACACGGCACGAGGATGACGGCACCGTCATGCAATTTTGCACCGATACCCGCAATTCGTTCGGATAAAAGCGGCTCGGAATTCACATAAACCGCATTTTTTATCATAGTGTACCCGGCGGCTTTGCCCGCTTTTTCTATAAGTTCGGAATAGCGGCCGTAGGGCGCATGCCAAAACAATTTCATATCCGTACCGGTAAGCGCATAAAATTCATCTTCATTGCGTGCAAGACCGCGGCGGATAAAATTCTCGTCTATGACAAAATCATCGGACAATAAATCCGCAACCGTGTGAAACAAAGAAGCGCATTCATATTCCTGTGCGCACAGCGTTTTAACGGCTTCGGGAAAACGGCGCATAAACTCACCGTTGATAAAAAAGGTGGTTTTTATGCCGCGTTCAGCCAACATATTTAAAATATGCGGAATATCTTCCGCATTGTCCAATGCGTCGAAGGCTACGGCGACTTTTCCCTTTGTGTTGCTTTTAACGCCGGAAAGCGCCGGCAACAGTGGGCGCGTTTTTCCCGGTCCTTGCAAGGAGCGCACAAACAAAAGATTTTTATAAAATCCGGCAGGTCTGCGGTCGAGAATAATACGCCACTGCGCGTTCATATGCCGGCGCTTGCGCTGTACGGTATCCGGAGCGTTTGTCCACGTGTTTGTCTTCGAATCGTAAGCAAATATGCCTTTCTTTATGGAAGCGAAAATCCGCGTTCCCGTACTGTCCCATGCGAACCCGTTCGCAGCCGACAAAAAAAGCAGTTTTTCCGTACCGGTGTCTATATCTTTAAGACTGACGGTTTCGCTGCCGCCGATATACAGCGAAGAAGTATTGCGCCACGCAAACGACACGATTTTTTCATCGGTATAAACGCTGTGCGGCAGCCACGTATCCACATCGTACACGTGTAAGGCATTATCCGCACAAAAAGCAATCTTTTTTTTATCGGGAGAAAGAGCGGGGGTTTCGGCGCCTTCGGGAAGAGAAAGGCGTACAAAGCGAACATCGGAGAGACGAGGCGAATGTTCGGCACTTTTTTGCAAAGCGTAGGCGGCACTGTGCCGTTTTCCGCCGTTTGTAAAATATTCAAACCACACAATCGGATACGTACCGGCGGCGCGTTTTTGTGCCGAACTGCCGGTTTTCTGCCTCGTTCCCGCCCACAAAACGGTAACCGCCGAAGTAGCTTCCGGTACGGGTAAAAAAGCTGTCGTATAAAAATGCGATTTTTTTCCGAGATCGGTATAAAAAACGCTTTTGCCGCCCTGCACCAACACCGCTTTTGTGCCGCTTACATCGGTCCAAAACCGATCCCGCTCATCATCGAAAAACCACGGCAGCCGAAGTGCAATAGTTCCCGTACCGAGAACCGCCGCATACAGCGCGCGGGTATATAATTCATGCGTGTTCAAGGCAAAAATCAAATCGCCTTGAATGTACATCAATTTTTTCGCGCCCGCCCATGCAACACGCGATATACCGCCCTCACCGATACTGCGGTATTTTTCATCCGCCAAAGCCGGATCAAAAGCGTCATCGGGCGCAATAAAGTACAGGCGTTTGTTTTTTTCGTATATGAGAAAGGCGGAATCGGGCGCCCACAAAACCGGAATGTCGGTAAAACTGAAATCGGCTTTTTCGACGAGAACTCGTTCTTTTCCCGTTTTTGTCGATGCAAGGACAATACTTCCCGATACGGCATCTTTTTTTTTGAACAAGCATATCCAATTCCCGTCGGGACTGACGGCAGTTTCCACCAGATTGTCACGGACACGCGCATGTAGAGCGGGCGACGGATATAAAGAACATATCGGCGATACACAGCTTAGCGTTTGCGTATTCAAACCGTATATAAAAACACCGTCGGCATTCCGTATCTGAAGGAATTTTCCGTTTTGCAGCGTTTCGAGTTTTTGCGGAAAACAGGTTAAAAGACGCGGTTCATTCAATGCCGCATAATCGTTTTGTGCGTGCGGGTCAAGTTCGGCCAAGTACAGATTTTTCCGCGACCGATTGCCATTTTGCATACGCACAGAAAAAAGCAACCCGTCCGCGCCGTTCAAATCCACATCTTCAAATGTAATTTGCGCCCACACTGCCGAAGCGGTTATGCACATAAGAAAGGTACACAAAGCCGCAAAAACACTGCGCATATATGCGAATCTTTTGTACATCATCTTTTTTCGGGAGCCTCCATAAAGCGGATTAAATCCCGTTCCAGTTCGTTTAAAGATTGTTCCATTTTATTTATTCTGCCGGAAAGCCCTTTTTCCTGTAATTCTTCCAAGCGCTGAAAAACCGGATCGTGTTCCAAAGTCGCTTGTCCGTTTATGCGCGATATTCCGCACCACGGACAAAATATAAAAGCGCTGTCTATTGTCCGCCCGCAAAAGCGGCACACCGCGACCGATTGCATATACGGCTCCCGTTAAAATTTTAAAACTTGTACCGGATTAATCAGTTTACCGTCTTTATATACGGAAAAATGCAAGTGTGCGCCGGTCGAATAACCGGTACTTCCCACATAACCGATACGGGTACTTTGTTCCACTTGCTGTCCCCGTTTTACCGAAAATGAAGACATGTGGGCATACAAAGTTTGGTATCCGTTACCGTGGTTGATTATAACATAATTTCCGTATACGTTTGAATACCCCGCTGCCGCAACGGTTCCGCCCATTGACGCTTTTATGGGGGTTCCGTGAGGCACTACCAAGTCAACCCCCGTATGAAAACTGCGCACACCGGTAAAAGGATCCGCGCGCCAGCCGTACGGTGAAGATATACGCCACTTTACGCCCAGCGGTGCGGCAAATAATTCACCCAACGCTTTTTTTAATACGGCGCTGTCCAAACGGACGCCGGGAATAAATAACGTATCACCTTTGAGTAAAACATCGGAGGTCAATTCGTTTACATCCAAAATTTCTTCCACACCGACACCGTGTGTTTCGGCAATAAGCGCCAAATTATCGCCCGCACGGACGGTGTATAAAAGCCCATCTATAGAAGGAACGCGCAATTCCTGTCCTGCACGCAATAGGCGCACATTGGCTATATCGTTTAGACCGATGAGGGTGGAAATGTTTTTTAAGCCGAAACGCTTTGTTATTGATGAAATACTGTCGCCCGGCTGCACCGTATACCGTGTGTAACTCACCGGCAACTTAAACAGTGCGGCTTCTTCTGCGCGGTCTATAAGAGACACATTGCCGTTTCCGTCGAATTCTTCCGAGCCGGAATTTAATGCAAAATTGCGCATTTTACCGCCTAAAATCGAAACATCGGTACGCTCGGCGCTAAGAAGATTAAGCGGTGCGGCAAAACCGTATACAAAAGTCAGTAGTTGGACCGAAAGCACACCGCAGCAAAGCAATATAAAAAAAAACGCAAAAAAAGTGCGGGTTTGCATAATCGCCGACGTAAGCGCTTGTGCGTTCTTTTTCGTGTTCGATATGGCGGTGCGTATTTCGCGGCGGACGGAAAAACCAAAACGTCTGCCGTGCTGTTGGGAATTCAATAAATCTTCTATGCTGAGTGCGGAACAGGATGCATAAGCTGCACGCTTCGGTTCAAAACAACTGATAATTTCCATATATAGACTATCGACATAAGACGATGTTCATATTAGAATATTGCGCATGAAGCTGCGCTTTTTTTTGTTTTACGGATTATGTATCGGCGCTTTGCTGAAGATTTTTGTATTTGATATTGTAACGGTTTCGGGAACTTCGATGGAACCGGCAATCCCCGAACATTCCGTTATCGTTATAAATAAACTGGCATACGGTTTGGTGCGTCCTTTCGGCTCGTCTTTACTGATACGCTGGAAACAACCGGAAAAAGGTGATATTATAACATATATTTACGACGGAAAAACCGTACTTAAACGATGCGCCGCGTGCGCCGGAGAGGTACTGGAATTTTCATCGAATTCGGAGTATAGTTTAACGGCGGGAGGGAAAACCTATCCGCTGACGGAAAAACAGTACCGCAGAATAAAATACGACACAGCCGTTCCCGAGCGGACGGTACTGGCAATAGGAGATAACAGCGGCCAATCCGTAGACTCACGCGACTACGGGTTTATACCGATTGAAGGTATTTTAGGCAAAGCGATAGGTAAATAAGATGCAGCAGTTGAACGGTTTTTTTTCGAAAGCGCGAATCACGTTTTTAACAGCGCTTTTTGCGGCGGCGCTTTTATATATTTGTATAAGCTATGCAAAACTCGCATTTATTCCGCCCGAAGAAATTGCCGTAAAAATCGAAGCTCCTCGACGCGGCTCTATTTTTGATAAAAACGGTAAACCGTTGGCGGTGCAAAGCACCTTTTACCATATCGTCGTTACGCCTTCCGCTGTCGGAGATTATGCTCAATTTGCCGAATCGTTAGCCGAAGTTAACGGCTTAAGCGTTCAGCAT
>CAUTRX010000111.1:0-4957 GCA_963540775.1 uncultured Treponema sp.
GACACTGAGCGGGCGGTGCTTTCGGTATAACGACCAAATTGCGTTCGCGGTCTTCCAAAAAAGGTACGTGCAAGGGAATAATTTTGAAGCTGCTTACAAACTGCCGTACTGCGTTCATTTCTTCGGCTATTTTTTCTTTTTTTGCTTTGTAGGCGGCTAAAAAGCCGCCGTCTTTTAAAATCCGCAATAAAATCCGCAGAGTCTTTTTTTCCAACGGGTGAAATGCCCTGAATACGGCAATGTCGAAACTGTTGTGCGGGATTCTTTCGGCTTCGGTATTTTGTATGCGCACGTTTTTTAGCCCGAGCACTGCGGCGCAATTTTCCAAAAACAAACAGCGCTTGCTCATGCGTTCGACCAAAACAAAGTCGGTATCGGGCATTGCGATTGCCAGCGGAATGCCGGGAAGGCCGCCCCCGCTTCCGATGGCAGCCGAATCTCCGTATGTATCGGGACTGTCCGCACCCGAAGGAGCGGCTTTGTTTTGTAAAATCGATTTTTTTAGTTGTAACAATTCGCCGTATGCGGCGAGACTGTCCAAAATGTGGCGGATTTCGATTTCTTCTGTATCTTTCGCCGCCGTCAGATCGTATACCGCATTGAACAGTTGCAATTCCGCAATATACGTGTGCAGCTTTTGCGCGCAAAGGGCGGCCGTGTGCGCTTCCATGCCGAGCCGGAGCAGTCCTTCATACAGGAGGGCGCTCATCGGGTTTCTTCCCGTGCGTTAAAATCGATATCTAGCAGTAAATCGATAGTGAGGCTTTCCGTCTGTGTCCGCATTGTTACAAGGTTGCCTGTGCGTACTGCTTGCAAAAAGGCATTACCCGTTAAAGCGTACAAAAAGGAGTGGGGATTTTTTTCGGATTGGGACAAAGTAAACGCGACATCGAAAATGCCTGAAGCGCCGGCTTTAAAAAGCATATAAAAAGTTTCGTTGTAAATTTTATCCGTTCCGCGGTATGTGCGGTCGCCGGTGAGTAAAAAACTGCCGTCGGCTTCGGGCTGCGATATAAAAACCGCCGTACATGAAGGCAATATATTATATTTACCCGCGGCAAAGCGTAAAATGCTTCCGTTTTTTGCAGTTTTTATGTTGTTTGCCGCCGTTTTTTGTTCCGTATTTTGCGCGGAAGAATCTTTCTCCGTTTGTGCCGCCGTTTTTGTGGGCAACGAGGTGCCGTTTTTCGCTTCAACGGTTTTTTGCAGCGCGTCAAGTTTTTCCAGTATTGCGCGCAGTAAAACGGCTGTTTCATTTTGTCCCGCTCTGCCCAGATTTATATTCGGCAGTTGTCCCGTTGCGCCGAGTATTTGTCCCGAAAAAGGGTTTTGCGCGCCGAGCAACGAAGACATGGCTCCGATATCCAGCGTATTGAGGGCTGCGGCATTCGGTATTCCGCTGTTCGGCAAAGTCGTACCCGAAGCGGAAGGGAAAGCGGACGAGTTGTTTTGCGCCGCCGCGGGACTTTGAATGCCCGGCAAAGACGGAGGCGAAGTGCTTGATGCGGCATTCGGGGAGGCGGGCGGCTGCACGCTCGGCCGACGCGGAGCCTGCGGTTTCAGCGGCGGTGCATTTTGCGGCACGGAGGGCATTTTATTCATATCGGTGTACGGGGTAAGCTGAGGAGCGCTCGGCGGCTCTACCGTGGGCGGTGTAACCGAAGGCGGTACGGGAGCCTTTGGAGAAACGGGGGCTTGGGGCGAAACGGTTTGTGCCGCAAGAGGGGCGGCACGGAGTACGCTTAAAACAAAAAAGCAAACAAGCGCTACCGCAAAAGCCGCATGCGCAAGACGATTTTTATAAGTTCGCAAGGCTTTCCTCCACCAATTCGAGGCGATTTGTCAGTACGCCGATCGTTTTTTCAAGGCGCGCTTTTTCTTTTTCCAAACGTGTTTTAACGTCAATGTCGTCGGCCTTTTTTTTCATAAAGGCGCGCACCGAATCGGGGCTTTGGCCTCCTTCGAGCAGATGTTGCGCTTCTTTTCTTTTTTCGGAACTACGCACCGAAGCGAGCATTTTCATGTTTTCAAAGCCGACTGCCGGGTTTATGTCGGCCGCCGAAACGCTGACGATGCTGCGCGCCGCTTGACGCGGAAGTTTTAAACAGCGGTCTATATAATCTTCGTAGCGGATGTTCGCTTTTATGCACAGCTCGTGGGCGCGGGCTAAAAGCCGGCCGAATTCCTGCATAAGAATACCGTTTTTTTCAAGATAGTTTTTGCGTATGTTTTCGGTCAATTCCGCAAGCTCGGGCGCATTTTCGAGGCCCATAACATACAGACCTTTTTTTTCGGCCGTCTCCAGCAACGAATGAAACTTTGCCCAAAAAGCATTTGTGTGAGAACGCGCATATTGCGGCGGTTGTAAACCGGCGTTTTGTCGCAATTGCAGTTCACTCAATAAATGATGAGTATATTCGTGAATAGCCGTATATATGAGCTGGTTGTCGGTTTTAAAGTTTTTGTTGTGCAAAATAATTTCGCGCGTTTGCGGTTTATAGAGACCGTTTACCTTTTTGCTTTCTTTTCCGCTGAAAATCAATTCAAAGTCCAAATCGGTATTTTCTATAGACAAAAGAATGTTTTTTACCTGTTCGCAGTTCATAGAACCCCCAATGCTTCCAAAATAATCGCCGCCGACACCGTTGCCGCCGTTTCGGTACGCAGGACCCGCTCTCCCATAGAACACAGCTGAAAGTCTGCCGCCGAAAAAGCTTCGCGCTCCGTATCCGTCCAGCCCCGTTCACTGCCGATTGCCGCCCGCACAAGGATTGACGAGGCGTCCCGTGTACCGAGTGCGTCTTTCACATATTCACTCAAGGGTATTCGGGCTTTTACGTTGTCCAAACACACGGCAATTCGGCCGTCGGTGCGTTTTTCCCCGTTAAGTGCAGCGAGGCAGCTTTTTACGGAGGGAAAGATGTCGAGCTTCGGGATATGAGTGCTTTTTGCCTGAATACTGCCGTCTTTTAAAGCCTCGTATGCAGCCCCCCTTTCGACGATCTTTGATTCCATATAGGATTTTTCGCCCGTTTCGGTTCCGCATAGCAAAATGCGCGAAACGCCTAAGCCGGCCATGTCGCGGAACAAGCGTTTAAGCTGAATGGGACGCGGAAAGCCGACAATCATTTCCAACGGAAAAAGGGGCTTTCCGTCGTTCAACGGAGTAAAGTCGAATCGCAAACCCTCATCGTTCAAAGATACAATGCGCGCGCGGCCGGCCATACCGCCTTCAATGCCGGCTTCAAAGGTGTCGCCTTCTTTTTTTTTGAGTATGCGGCAAATATGGCGAGTGCGCTCGTCGTTCAAAGAAAAAAAATAATTATCGCGTTCGCAAAACAGTACAATATTCATCGGCGTTTTAAAATGTGCCGACACGCCCGTAAAGAACAAACGGCACTCCGTCAGTATACCCTGCGATATTTTGTTTTGCAAGGGCGATTTTTACGTGAGTAAATACGGGGCGAAAAGATGTTATGCGGACTGTTTATTAAACCATCATCGAAAAACAAATGAAACAAAAAACATAAGCAGATTAAACTGCCCCTCTTCCATTTATATTGGGCCAGCTGTACTTCTTCTGCTGATTTTCCAAGCGACCATAGTGAGCACACACGTTTATACTGCCAGTATACTCATTATGGCGCTTAAAGATTGAACATCGCATGGTGCAGGAAAGGGATTGTTCTTTCCTGTATCTGTATAGGACCTAAAAAGAACCCGTTGAAATGATATCAGAGGTCTCTTTTTTCTTGTGCTATACACTTTTAGGTGGTTCCAGTGTATCATTTTTGTCTAATTTTTGCTCAACCCGATTCATAAAATTAGTCAGAGACACATCAAATGCTTTTGCAATATTGTTAATAATGGAGAGAGATGGCAGTTTAATACCTTTTTCAATTTCGGAAATATATACTTGATGTGAATCGATAGCATCTGCTAATTTTTCTTGAGACAAATGCTTTTCTTCTCGCAGTTCCCGTATGGTATCCCCTACTTCTTTATTCACACAACGAGTATAAATTTTTATAAGCAAAAACATTATAAGCCATTGCTTATAAATAAAAGATATGCTATAGTTTATAAGGAAGGCGGAAAAAATATTAGGCTGACCCGCCTAAAGCCAGGCTGATGCGGAATCACCCCATAACATTTATTTCGACCGAAAAATAAATTTATAAAATCATAGGAGGATTTTATGGCAAATTTTTACTGTGAATACTGTGGGATGAAGTATTCTTCTGTTTCTTCATTAACATCTGGTTCTTGTTCAAGAAGTCAAACAAGAAAGCACTCATTATACGAAGGAAGCGAAAAAGCAAAATATACTTGTAAATATTGTGGAATGCAATATTCAAGCATATCTTCATTAACAAGCGGTTCTTGTTCAAAAAGTCCGACAAAAAAACATCATCCTGCATTATGATATAAAATCAGCCTAACAAGAATCTTGTTATTCTTGTTAGGTTCATATGCCATTAGCGTGGTAAAATTGGAATTAATAAGGAAGACATTTATTTTGAATATATATGAAAATCTTTCTACACAAGCAATAACAAGTTTTTTTTATAATGAAGCATTATGGAAAAAAGAAATTGTATTTGATTTTTTGCTAAAACCATTTAATCTACAATTGTCAGATATTGCAGAAGTAAAAGTACAAGATAATCTGAAAGAAACTGTGCCTGATTTTACTATTATCACAAAAGATTCAGAAAAATTACGATATGAAGTAAAGATTAATAATTCCGGATTAACAATTTCAGAATATGATAAAGACACACGTGATGCTTACTTAATCAGGAAAAATTATTCTTTTCGTGAAGAAATTCCTATTCCAAAAGATAAAATTCTATTTTGGGAAGATTTGTTTGAAATTATAGATAAAAAAGGAGCGACAACAGATTTTGCTCGTTTTGATTTAATTCGTGAATATATGTGTGAAGATATTCATACT
>CAUTRX010000112.1:0-4931 GCA_963540775.1 uncultured Treponema sp.
CTTTTTGCCGCCGAGCGTTTTGAAACGGTGACGGTGGTGGAATCCGACAAGAAGTCGGCTTCGTTTGCCGAAAAAAATTATCGGGCAAACGGTGTTCAAAGCGATGTTGCGGTACGGATAAAACAGGGCCGCGCATGGGCGCTCGAACGGCGCAAACGGAATGTGCGCACAGATTTTGACGCTCTTATCGTCGATCCGCCGCGGACGGGAATTGAAAAAGAAGTGCTCGACTATATATGCACCGCAAAACCGCCGCTTGTCCGATATCTTTCGTGCAATCCGGCAACGCAGGCACGCGATTTAAAGCGGTTGACGGAATCGGGATACACAATCGAAAAATTGTATATGCTCGATTTTTATCCGCATACGTCGCACATAGAAACACTGGCCTGCCTTGTTTTCGGCTGACGGATAAAAATGCCGTGTAAGGAATTGATATGCTAAAAAATACCGTAAAAAAAAACGTATGTGTATGGCAGCTGCTGTGCATCCTCTGTGTACTGCAAGCACAACGGGGTTCAACCAATCGGAAAACGCAGGCTCCCCCCGCCGATCCCGTATGGCAATCGGTTTTGGGCGGCAATGCGGTTTCTCCTCCCAAGCGGACAAGCTACGGTTTTGTCGCGGTAAGCGAAGGCGGCATACTGAGCGCGTGTACGGGAAGCGGCACCGTCATTTGGCGCCGCCGCTTAAGCGATAAGCCTTCGGCATTGTATACGGTTACGCCGCACGATTTTATCTACCTTGTCTCATCAAACGGCGCTAAACTGTCGCTCTTTAATCCCGACGGATTTATGCTGTGGCAAAACGTTTTGGAAGAAAAAGCCGTTTCGGCCCCCCTCTGCGGGCGCGACGGCAGAGTGTTTATCGCGGGCAAAAACTCGCTCAGTTGTTACGGAACACAAGGAACAAAACGCTGGAGCATTGAACTTCCGCGGGGCGGCGACTTTGCCCTGTACGAAATGAATGACGGCAGCCTGCTGTACATACCCGAAAAGAAAAAAAACGGCGCGCACACCGGTATACGCATATCACCCTACGGAGAATTACTTGAAGACCTGGAATTTACCGCCCAAATCGCAAGCCTCGCTTCGTATGACGGAGGACTTATTTTCGGTTTTAAAACAGGCACGGTCGGCTGCGTTGCCGTTTCAAACGCGGCAACCGAAACACAGTGGTCAATACCGGCTCCCCAAAAAGGCAGCGTACCCGAATTGATTATACCCGGCAAAACGGGTTTTTGTGTTCTGTATTCCGGCCGCAGTTTGTGCGAATACGACTACAAAACGCGCAGCCTTTTATGGAGCGTACAAAATGCGCATTTGGAAGCGGGAAAAGATTTTTTTTCGGCATACGATAACGGTGCCTACCTTTTTGCCCGTACTTCCGCTGCAGGAACATACACGGCGGCATACAGCTCTTTTCTTCAAAAGACCGCCTCTGCAAAGGATGTAAAAACCTCAAAAGAGGACGAGCTTTTAGACGGCGGTGCTGCCGCCTTATGGGAAAAAAACATAAAAACCGCCCCCGGTTCGCGCTACCCGCTTATTACACACTCCCTGTATCTGGTCGTGTGCGGCACGGATTGGAAAACCGCCGCCTACACTATAAAAGACGACGACAAAGACGGACACACCGTCTACGATTTTCAGCCCGCACGTATACAAACATACGGCGCGTTTACCGGTACCGGCCGAAAATTACAGCCGAACGTCCGCGACGGCATAGCACATGCGCGTTACGAACCTTTTTCCGACATTGCCGCCCGTTTAAGCGCGGGAGACTACGGCATAAAAGAATACGGCTATAAAAAACGCATAGAAAACGAATTGATTTCGTACGCCGAAGAATATTTTTCGCCGCAAAACGCCGCATCAAGCGCCGTGAAAAAAAACGCAACACTTTCGCTTATCGAACGTTTTGAAACAACCGATTTTAACTACGCCGTTCCGCTCTTTTTGAAAAACGAAAAAGAACCCGTGCTGCTCGGCGCGGCCATGCATTGTGCAGCACGTCTCGGCTACGATCCGGACGGAAAAATGCTCGAAGCGATAGAACAGGTGTACCGCGGCAAAAAAACGATCTTGCCCGACGGCATTTTGATAGAGCTTGCCGAATCGGTATACGCATTGTGCCGCTACATGGGACGGCCCGCCTTTATCCGGCGCGGAAAAGCACTATTGTCCGATATGCTTATTACCCCGCGCAGCACCGCCGTCAAAAACAAAATACACGAAATTATGTTCCGCTTTATTGAACTCGAAAATCCGGGTACCTATGAATGAATCGGTAAAGATGACTGCACTATAATGCAGGAGTGTCCCACAGAGTGTATGGACTGAAGCTCCGGCACAAAAATCCTCCGCTCTGGCATAAAAGTGAAACTTCCGTTATACTAGACCTGTTCGATAACTGTGTTTTCGAACAGGTTTACTGTAATCAACAAAAGCACAAAGAGGAACTATGCGCATAACCGCAGGACAATTAAAAGGGCGCCGGATAAAATGCCCCGACGGGATTATACGGCCTGCAATGGATAAAATGCGCGAATCGTTTTTTTCCGTATTGGGGCCGCCTGAAGGTAAAGCTTTTTTGGATTTATTTTCCGGAAGCGGTATTATCGCCCTGGAAGCAGCTTCGCGCGGCGCAGCGCGCATTGTCCTGTGCGAAAAAGACAAGGTAAAAATCGGTACGCTGCTTAAAAACGTTTCGCTGAGTGAAAAAGAATTGCACAAAAAAATCGAGTGCCGTTTTATGCCGGTTGAACTTTTTATTAAGCGTACCAAAGATTCGTTTGACATTATTTTTTGCGACCCGCCCTTCCCGTATCAATTTCACGTGCAGCTTATAGAAAGTATCGCCGAAAAAAGCACGGGCACAGCCGGGTTACTCAAAGAAAACGGAACGGTACTCATACACCGCCCGGCCGAAACCGCTATGCCCGATAAAATCGGCTGTCTCATAAAAACAGATAAACGGGTATACGGGCGTTCGATTATCGATTTTTATAAAAAATGTTTTGACTAATTTCGATTTTTGGGGTATGATTGGTGTAACATAATAATTAATCAGATTAAGGAAACAAGATGCCCTCTGATTTAAAAAAAGATTTTGACAAACGGCATGCCGAAGGTTTTATAAAAACCTCCGATAAGCCTGTCGGTTCTTTGACTTCCGAACAAAAAGTGCAGTTGAACCGCAAAGGTAATATTCTTTTTAATCAAGGCGATATAAAAACCGCAGAACGTTTGTTTGCGGCAACCGGTTATTCCGACGGACTTATACGGGTCGGAGATATACATCAAAAGGAGGGAAATTTACCGGCAGCGCTAAAAATGTATATGCTCGCCCACAACGGCGGAAAAACGGAGCACGTGAGCAAAAAAATAGCGGAAGCCGTTTCATTCTATTTAAAACAGGAAGACTAAGAATATAAAAACATAAGGATGCAGTTTAATGGAGGAAAATTTCAACTTAAGTATCAATGCCGTATCGGAGATGCAGGGCGGTGAAATACCGGCGCACGACTTTAATTCAAACGAAAACGAAATTGCCGAATTATCGAAAAAAGGGTATGCGCTGCTGAAAGAAAACAAAATTCAGGAAGCGGTTGCCGCATTTAAAAATATTTTGGAGATAGACACGGATAACAACTATGCACTGGTCGGTTTGGGAGATGCCGACCGCAAGCAAAATAATTTTGCTTCGGCTGTCCAATATTATTCGCAATGTCTTGCCTGTCATCCGGGAAACAATTACGCGTTATTCGGACTTGCCGATTGCTACAAAGCGATGAATCAATATCATAAAGCAATCGAGATTTGGGAACAGTATTTGGTTCACGATGACAAAAACATAACGGTATTGACGCGTGTTGCGGATGCATACCGTAAAATCCGCGATTTTAAAAAATCGAAAGAGCTGTATTTGCGCGTTTTAGATATGGAAGAGGAGAATCCGTATGCACTTATCGGGTTGGGACATTTGCACTATGATTTTAAAGAATACAAAGACGCGCTGTACTATTGGGCGCGTATGCTTGAAGTAAATGCCGCCGCTGTCGATATCCGCGTTTTAACTTCGATAGGCAACTGTCATCGTAAACTGAAAACCTTCAGTGAAGGCGTATACTATTTTGAACGCGCTTTAAAAATGGATCCGAAAAACTTTTATGCACTGTTCGGTTTGGCCGACTGTTACCGCGGCATGAATCAGCAATTCAGATCGATTGAATATTGGAACAGGATTTTGGAATTCGACCCCAAAAATAAAGTTATTTTAACCCGCACCGGAGATGCATACCGCAATATGGGGGATTATGCAACGGCGACCGATTACTATAACCGGGCACTGAATATCGAGTATGATTTGTACGCGGTTTTGGGACTTGCCTTAATCAGCAAGGGCGAAGGAAGATACGATGAAGCCATTATCAGCTTAAGCCGCCTTATACAAACCGACCCGAAAAACTACCGGCTGTATCTTGACCTTGCCGACTGTTACACGAAGACAAACCAAAAAGCAAAGGCGATAGAACTTTTGCAAAGTTTTCAAAAACTGGGACTGAGAAGTCAGGCGGTTTCCGAAATGTTGGAAAAAATTGCCTGAAACGCAATACGAGTGCTGTGCACATAAAGCGGCACAAAGCGCCGTTTTGTCCGGTTTTTTGCCGGAAGATATAGCCCGTCTTATTCCCGAAGAACCCGCTTTTAAAAGTGTGCAGCTTTTTAAATGGATTGCAAGCGGGACATTTTGCTTTGACAAGATGACCGACTTGTCTTTAAATTTGCGACGTTCATTGAGCGAAAAATGCCGTGTTTTTTCGTCATCGGTGCAAACGGTTCTGAGCGGAAATGACGGTACGATAAAACTGCAAATAGCATTACACGACAGTTTAACGGTAGAAACGGTATTGCTTTTTGACCGCGCAG
>CAUTRX010000113.1:0-4901 GCA_963540775.1 uncultured Treponema sp.
ACAGCATAGTGTATATAGAAATATCATTGACAAAGTTGAAAACGGTAGGAAAATACCGTTTTCCCGCCTTAACCTTAAAATCGGCTATTCACCGATTTCAGCTTGCGGTGATGGCGATGGTGCGGACCTCCGACTGGGCTCTGCGCGGTATGCTGATTGTCAACAGGCCGTTTTTAAAGCCTGCCGAAACTTTTTCGCTTTCGATGTCTTCGGGAAGGGTAAAGCTGCGCGAAAAGCTCTTGGAAACGCGTTCTCTTATAAGCCATTCGCCGTCAACCTTTTCTTCCATTTTGTCCTCTTTTACGGAACTGATGGAAAGAACGCGGTCTTTCAAATTGATTTCCACATCCTTGTCGGTGCAGCCGGGAAGTTCCATGTCGAGTACATATTCATCCTTTGTTTCGCGGACGTCTACGCGCGGCAGACTGCATTTTGACGAACTTTCCATGCCGGAAAAGTTGCGGTCGATTACATCGAATAAGTCGGATGTAAATCTGGGATTAAAAAAAGATAATGTGTTCATAGTGAACCTCCTATGGTGTATTGATGTTATCGGTACCCGCTTTTGCCTGTGCGGGAACACCGTTCACAGATATCCTTGCAGGAAGCGTGCCAACTCTTTGTCGCAGCATTTTGTGTTATACGGAAAATCTGTATAACGGCCGATTTTCCAAATGTTTTAAGACCTTTTTGATGTTTTATAAATTATTATATAATAATAACTTATAAAGGATATAAGATTTTTCCCGCCGGGCCGGATTTTGAAAAATTACGTTCCGGCATACATACCCGAAGGACAAATGTTTCGTACACCGAAAACCGGGCAGGCACCGTACTCCGTGTGTCAAATGGGAGCAAAAGGCTGGTTTGTGTCAAAAAGACGCCTTTTACTGTGCTTTTTTGACACATCCAATGTTTTTTTGAAAAAAATGCGGGTATTTTGCGTACACAAAGTTTCACCTTTTTTGCTTTTGTGATATAATTCTTTGTATGCTGAACGGCGACTTTCCATATGAAGCCGTAAATATGTTTTTACGGATGTACACAAAAACATTTACTCCCACCGCTGTACAGCGCTATCTTCGGCGCCGCGGCTTTCGTACTTCGCCGCAGGAAATAGGCGATTTTTTGGACGCGCATCCTGCCGCGTTTATTTTGGACGGTGCCGAATATATAAGCCGCGCAGGTGTTTTTACCGGAAAATATTTCAGTATAAAGCCGAGTCGGTTCGAAATAGATGCGGGAATTTTGATAATCGGACACCGCTGTATGCCCTTTACCGATCCCGAAATGCTTCCGCATGAATTATGCTTTTGCTACGGTAAAAATACCGTACAAAAAAAATGTATAAATGCCGCCTCCGACGATATTTTGGATATGTACCGTCTTTTCGGAGAAGAATATGTTCCGCAATATTTGGGGCTCGATCCGGGTAATGCCGAGCGCAATTTTGCCGAAAACGATTTTGAAATTCCCAACCGCATTAAGCTCACCGTATGTGACTTGGCGTCTTTATACGAAAAATGGAATTTTTCGCAAAGCGATCGGCTGCTTGCCCGCGTAAAAGATTGGAACAACGGTCTTGTGGAGTTAATTCCTTTAAAGCAAACCAAGTTGCACCTTTTTGAATCGACTGCAGCCGACGAGCAGCGTGAATTGTGGTACCACCGCTTTGAATCCTGCCTTTTGAATGCAATAGAAACTTACGGGCCTTGCTCCTGTATTGAAGAACAACTTGCCTGTGCGTACTTCGGCAACACGCGTCTTTTGTGCGACGCCGGATGCGGTTCGGCCGAAGAGTTTTTGACGTATACAAAAAATATTGCGTTTGCCGAATACGGGGTTGAAACACGTTTGTGGAAAAAAAACGAAGAAGTGTGTGCATCGGCTTTATTGAAAAACAATTTTCAATCGGGTGTCGATGTATCGGATACCCTATACGCCGAAACGGGACTCCCTATTCCCGAATTTATGATCGATGCATACGTGCTCGATTCTTTGTATTGCAAAGACGAAGGCGTTGTTGCAGTATTCAAAAAAATGGTGCCGTCGTCCTGCGTGCTGCAAGAATGGCAGCTAAAAACTTTTTTGCTGCACCTTGAATCCCGGTTTGCCGCCCTTACGCAAACGTACAACCGCTTTACCGATTTTAACAAAGGCGATGTACGGCATCGGGCATTGGCGTTGTATTCGGCTTTGGTGGAACTTATCTGCGAACTTGATTCGTGCGGTTTGAATGCGGACGTTTTTCCGCAACAGGATTTGGTTATTTTATCCCAGCTTTTTGCACATACCGGACGGCTTATCGAAGTGCTTTTGTATCAGGAAAGTATGTCGGAGTCCGATTTAAGTTCCGCTTCGGCCTCTTTGGAGGGGATGGAATACAGTTTTGAGGACATTGAAGAAGTTTTGATAGATATTATGCACAATAAAAGAAAAGATGCATTTTCCGTGGTAAAATAAAATCGGAAAAATGTAATTTTAGAGGAGTTGTTATGAATATTTCCGGATTAAAAGCTGCCGCTCTTTCGGTGCGCAGCCTTTCTATGGACGCCATTCAAAAAGCCGCTTCGGGACATCCGGGGCTGCCTTTAGGCTGTGCGGAACTTGCCGCCGTACTCTACGGTGAAATCATGAAGCACAATCCCGCCGATTCGCGCTGGGTTGACCGCGACCGCTTTATTTTATCGGCGGGGCACGGTTCAATGCTCGATTATGCGATTTTGCATTTGAGCGGCTATAAGGTAAAACTGGCCGATATTAAAAAATTCCGCCAGCTCGGTTCGGTGTGTGCGGGTCACCCCGAATACGGTGTTACCGACGGTGTTGAAGCGACCACCGGCCCTCTGGGGCAGGGGATTGCTATGGCGGTGGGAATGGCGCTGGCCGAAAGTATTTTGGCGGCAAAATTCAATACGGCAAAGCACAAAATCGTCGATCACTATACGTACACGCTGGTCGGTGAAGGCTGTCTTATGGAAGGAATTTCGTCGGAAGCGTCGAGTTTTGCAGGTGCAATGAAGCTGGGAAAACTTATCGCCTTTTATGATAAAAACAAAATAACGATTGACGGTTCAACCGATACGGTGTTTGCCGAAGACGTTGCCAAGCGCTATGAAGCGTACGGCTGGCAGGTTTTGTCCGGTTCAATGTATGATATGGAAAATATCGCCGCACTGGTACAAAAAGCAAAGGCCGATGAAAGACCCTCGCTTATTATTTTGGATTCGGTTATCGGGAATGGGGCGCCCACTGTTGCCGGAACCGCAAAAGCGCACGGGGCACCGCTGGGGGCGGAGGGTATTGCAGCTGCAAAAAAAGAGCTGGGACTTCCCGCCGATAAGGATTTTTACGTTGTGCCCGAGGCCTACGACTATTTTGAATCGAAGCGTAACCTTTGGGCGCAAACGGAAGCCGACTGGAAGGCCGTATTTACCGAATGGGCGGAAGAAAATCCTGAACTCGCGAAAGAATGGAAGCGCTATTTTGCAGGCAAGCCCGCCAAAAAGCCCGCGATGAGCGCTTATAAGGCGGGTGATTCTCTTGCTACGCGTAATGCGTCGGGTGCCGCGCTGCTTGATTTGAGCAAAGTGTATACGAACCTTGTCGGCGGTTCCGCGGACTTGCAGGGACCGAACTGTACAAAATTGGCGGACACAAAGGCTTATACGCCGTGTTCGCGGGACGGACGCTATATTCACTTCGGTATCCGCGAGTTTGCTATGGCGGCCGTTTCGAACGGGATTGCGCTTCACGGCGGCCTTATTCCCTTTTGTGCAACTTTTTTGGTTTTTGCCGACTATCTTCGCCCCGCTTTGCGCTTGTCCGCTTTAATGCGCAAAAACGTTATCTATGTATTGACCCACGATTCAATTTTTGTCGGCGAAGACGGTCCGACCCATCAGCCGATAGAAACCCTTGCTTCGTTGCGCATTATTCCCAATGTGCAAGTATTGCGCCCCGGCGATGCCGAAGAAACGGCCGAAGCATGGAAGATGGCGGTTTGTTCAAAAGAAACGCCCGTGTGCATTGCGTTGAGCCGGCAAAATCTTCCCGTGTACGAAAAAGATGATTCCGATTGGCGCAACACAATGCTGTGCGGTGCATACATTGTGCAAAAAGGCGGTGCAAAACCCGATGTAACGGTACTTGCAACCGGTTCGGAAGTGTCACTTGCGCTTAAAGCGGCTGCCCTCGTAAAGGGTAAAAAGGTACGTATCGTGTCGGTTATAGACCGCGAACTGTTCCGTTCTCAATCTGCCGCATTCAAAGAAAGCATTATGGGCAAAGGAACGAGGTGCGTTGTCGCCGAAGCGGGCTGTGCCGCCGGCTGGGAAGGTTTTGCTTCAAGCGAAAAAGACTTGTTTTGCTTGAGTGCCTTCGGTGAATCCGCCCCCGGCGCAAAGGTTGCCGAACACTTCGGTTACACGGCCGAAGCTTTGGCAAAATTGATAGAAGACTAACGGTTCATAAGCGAACAGTCTATCCGATTGAAAGCTTAAAGTTTCGCTCCGGTCATTTTAGGGGCGAAACTTTATTCGTGCGGAGGGTTTTATACCCCGGCGCTTGCGTCGGGGTATGTTGATTGTGCCGCGTCTTTGACGGTCATCTACGCTTACACGCTTCCCTGATTTTATCTACGATGTTTAAAATTAAGTCACTACGATGCTATGCACACAGCCGCAATGACCCTATGTACTCTGCGGTTCACCCCGATAGTACCGTATCGGTCACTCCTACATTACCGTGTAGGACACCCATACACTACGCTGTATGCCGTCCATACATTATGCTGTATGCCGTTCATACATTATGCTGTAGGACACCCCTACATTATGCTGTATGCCGCTCGGTTACTCCGGCAGTACTTCAAGGCTGCCGCTTGAATCGGTTTTGATACT